>JAEYPG010000287.1 GCA_023410975.1 Pseudomonadota bacterium | reverse complement strand
GGGCTGGCCTGCCTGGGGCCCGGCGCGGTGCCGCTGCACGCCCAGGACCTGCAGGAGGTGCCGCCGACGCTGAAGCTGCCGCTGGCGCCCGGGACCGCGGCGTCCGCGCCGGGCGAGGGCGGCGTGCCCGGCGGATCGGTGCACTTCATTGGTACGGCCACCGTGGTGCTGCGCCTGGGGGCCTTCACGCTGCTGACCGATCCCAACTTCCTGCACCGCGGCGAGCATGCGCACCTGGGCTACGGCATCAGCTCGCCGCGGCTGACCGAGCCCGCCCTCGGCATCGAGCAGTTGCCGCCGCTGGACGCGGTGCTGCTGTCGCATTACCACGGCGACCATTTCGACCAGGTGGCCGAGCAGAAGCTCGACAAGCTGCTGCCCATCATCAGCACGCCGCACGCGGTGCGGCAACTGGCCGAGCGGGGCTTCAGGTCGCTGCACGCGCTGGCCACCTGGCAGGCGATCGAGCTCGAAAAAGGCGCGGCGCGACTGCGCGTGACGGCGCTGCCGGCACGACACGGCCCGCCGGTGCTGCACGCGGCGCTGCCGCAGACCATGGGAAGCCTGGTGGAGCTGCTGGCGCCGGGCGGCACGCCAGCGTGGCGCATCTACATCAGCGGAGACACGCTCATCCACGACGCGCTGGCAGAGATCCCGCGCCGGTTCCCGGACATCGACTTGGCGCTGCTGCATCTGGGCGGCACGCGGCTGTTCGGCGTCCTGCTGACCATGGACGCGGAGCAGGGCGTGCAGGCGCTGCGGCTGATCCAGCCGAAGCGGGCCATTCCGATCCACAACGACGACTACCCGGTGTTCAAGTCCTCGCTGGAGGAGTTCCTGGCCGCGGCGCGCGCAGCGGGGCTGCAGGACCGGGTGCAGGTGCTGCGCCCGGGCGAGCGTTTCAATTTCACACTGCCTGCCGAGCGCTGGCACTGAAAAGCGCCGTTGCGACGACGACAATCGCCGCCTTCCGGGCTTGGGCTCGGCGCCGTCGGTTCAGCCCTTGTCCGTGGCCTGCGGATCCTGCTGCGGGCTGTCCGGCTCTGGCGGGCAGGCGCCGGGCTGCAGCGTCCAGTCGTGGCTGTCCTTGCCGGTGGAGATCTTCTTGTCGGCGTTCATCGCGGCGCTGGGCGAGATCGGATCGCTGGCCGGGAAGGTCTCGTCCACCGCCTCGTCGAGCAATTCCTGGTAGGTGGGTACCTTCTCCTCGGGCTGCTGGGCCTGGCCCTCAAGGCGCTTGGCTTCCTGCTGGCGGCTGTGGGCATCGGTCGTCATGGTGGTCCTCCTGCGCGTGGCTTCCAGCTTCGAGGGCGGCAAGCCCTGTTCCTGAAGGCGGGGAAATTCGGCCGGGATTTATTTCTCGTGCCATGCGCGCGCTCAAAACCATGAGCCCAGCTCACCATTCACTTTCAGTGGGGGGCGCAAGTCCTTATTTCTGCAGCACTTTTTTACTCTCAAACGGGATTCAATTCCACGTCTAACTTGTTGATTTTATTGAATTTTTTGCGCCGGAAAAGTTGACCCGGGTGTGCCGCTCCGGTACAGTGGAGAAAAGTGGTTGGAAGTGGGGTGTTGTGGCTGGTCATGTCTTTCAGGGTCCTGCGGCGCTGACGCTGGACGGGAAGGGGCGTCTTACCGTCCCTTCGCGCCACCGCGATGCGCTGATGGCCCTGTCGAATGGCCAGCTCACCCTCACCAAGAGCCCGGCGGGTTGCCTGTTCATGTTTCCGCGCCCGGCGTGGGAGCAGTTCCGCGACAAGCTGCTGCAGCTGCCCATGGCGGCCGACGGCTGGCGTCGCGTGTTCCTGGGCAACGCGCTGGATGTGGACATGGATGGCGCCTCGCGTGTGTTGGTGGCGCCGGAGCTGCGCGAGGCTGCCGGGCTGGTGCGTGACGTGATGCTCATTGGCATGGGCTCGCGTTTGGAGCTGTGGGATCGCGCGCGTCTGGCGGCGCACGAGGCGCAGGTCATGAGCTCCGAAATGCCGGCTGCGATCCAGGATTTCATCGCGTGATGCGTTCTTCTTCTCCCGGGCAACACCAGACGGTGCTGCTGCATGAAACCGTGGACGCCGTGTTCGGCGCGCCCGACGGCGTTTACGTGGACGGCACCTTCGGCCGTGGCGGTCACTCGCGCCTGCTGCTGCAGCGGCTGGGCCCGCGCGGGCGGCTCATCGCGCTGGACCGCGATCCCGAGGCGCTGGCCGCGGCCACCTCGGGCGAGGCCGCCATCACCGACCCGCGCTTCTCGATCCACCACGCCAACTTCGGCGCCATGGCCGGGGTGCTGGCGGCGCTGGGGGTGGAGCGCGTGGACGGCGTGCTGCTGGACATCGGCGTGTCCTCGCCGCAGATCGACACGCCCGAACGCGGCTTCAGCTTCCGTTTCGACGGCCCGCTCGACATGCGCATGGACCCCACGCGCGGCGAGAGCGCGGCCGAGTTCCTGGCGCGCGCCGACGAGCGCCAGATAGCACAGGTGATCCGCGACTATGGCGAAGAACGGTTTGCTGTCCCGATTGCAAAGGCGGTTGTGGCTCGCAGGACAGGCGGGCATCCCCTGCAGCGCACCGCCGAGCTGTCCGCCCTCGTGGCTGGTGCGGTCAAGACCCGTGAGCCGGGGCAGGACCCCGCCACGCGCACCTTTCAAGCTCTTCGGATTCACGTCAACGGCGAGCTCCAGGAGCTGGAGCAGGGCCTGAGCGCGGCGCTGGGGCTGCTGGCCCCGGGCGGGCGGCTGGCGGTGATCAGCTTCCACTCGCTGGAGGACCGCATCGTCAAGACCTTCATGGCGCGCGAGAGCCGTGCCGAGGTGGACCGGCGCGCGCCGTTCGCGCCGCCGGTGCCGTCGCGGC
>JAEYPG010000718.1 GCA_023410975.1 Pseudomonadota bacterium | reverse complement strand
GGCCGCAGGCGTGGCCCAGCCACGGCACGCCCACGCGGTCCCCGGCGCGCAGCCTGTCCACGCCGGGCCCCAGCGCCTCGACCTCGCCCACGATCTCGTGGCCCGGCACCACGGGCAGCCGCGTGCCGGGCAGCTCGCCATCGACCACGTGCAGGTCGGTGCGGCACACCGCGCACGCCAGCACCCGCAGCCGTACCTCGCCCGGACCGGGCGCGGGGTCGGGACGCTCCTGCAGCACCAGCGGCGTGCCGGGCCGCTGCAACACCATGGCTCGCATACGGAAACCTCCTCGTCAGGCCCGGGCCATTGTGAGCGCCGCCCCGAAGCCGCCGCCTTGAGCGGGGTCAAGCGGCACGGTGCCGGTTACGCCGGCAACCGGCTGCTGAACAAGGCCCGTGGTCGAAGGCGAAGCGGGCAAGCGTTGATCTGCGTCACGTCACCGCCGCATGGCGGCGCCGATGCTGTGCATGCGAAAGCCGAGCCCTGCCGGGCCACGACCCGGTGCCGGCTCTTGCGCGAAGGCATGCGTCAGGGAGGCCGCATGCGCCTCGACCCTGGAGGTGTCAGATGAACGCATGCAGGCCCTGGAGGCTGCCGGCCCGACTCCTGCCCGCGCTGGCGATCGCCGCAGGCGCGCTGGCGCTGCCCGCGCCGGGTGTGGCGGACGCGCCGATCGCCGTGATCCAGGCCCCGGCAGACCTGCCGCTGCACGACGGCGTGCGCTCGCAGCCGGCGCCGGTGCAGGCGGCCACCGCCTCGCCGAGCGCGGCCGAGGCTGCGCCGCAAGACGAGGCGCCCAAGCCGGGCGCGCTGTACGTCCTTGCGCTGGTGGTCGCGGGGCTGCTCGGAGGGTGGCGACGCGCCTTGTCTTGAGCCGCCGCGCCGCCGGTGCCAGGCTGCAACGGCCTGCCCGCCGCTTGAGCCGCATCAAGCCCCGCCATGAACCCAGGGGCAAAGATGTGCGCGTGCCTGCCACCGCCTTCACGTCCGGGCCGTCAGCAACGGCTTCCGCCGCTGCCGCGATGCCCGCGGCCACGGCGGCCGGAGCGCCGCTGTTCCACGCCCGCGGCCTGAGCAAGACCTACGGCAGCGGCGCTGCCGAGGTGCGCGCGCTGCGCGACGTGGACCTGGACGTCGCGCCCGGCGAATTCATCGTGCTGCTGGGCCCCTCGGGCAGCGGCAAGTCCACGCTGCTCAACATCCTGGGCGGGCTGGACGTGCCCAGCGCCGGCGAGCTGCGCTTCCGCGACCTGGACCTCGCCCGCGCCGACGAGGGCACGCTCACCGAGTACCGGCGGCGCCACGTGGGCTTCGTGTTCCAGTTCTACAACCTCATCCCCAGCCTCACGGTGCGGGAGAACGTGGCGCTGGTGACGGACATCGCCGAGCGGCCGATGTCCGTGGACGAGGCGGTGGACCGCGTGGGCCTGACGCCGCGGCGCGACCACTTCCCGGCGCAGCTCTCCGGTGGCGAGCAGCAGCGCGTGGCCATTGCGCGCGCCATCGCCAAGCGGCCCGAGGTGCTGCTGTGCGACGAGCCCACCGGGGCGCTGGACGTGCACACCGGCAAGCTGGTGCTGGAGGTCATCGGCGGCGTGCACCGCGACACCGGCACCACCACCATCGTCATCACGCACAACGCCGCCATCGCCGCCATGGCCGACCGCGTGCTGCACATGGGTGACGGCCAGCTGCAGCGCGTGGAGGTGAACGCGCGCAAGGTGCCGGCTTCGGAACTGGTCTGGTGAGCAGGGGCGCGGCATGAAGGCGCTCAACGTGAAACTCCTGCGCGACCTGCGGCTGATGTGGTCGCAGGCGCTGACCATCGCGCTGGTGGTCGCCAGCGGCGTGGGGGGCTTTCTCACCAGCCTGTCGGCGGTGGACTCGCTGGCCTGGGCGCGCGACAGCTACTACGCCGAGGGGCGCTTCGCCGACGTGTTCGCCGGGCTCAAGCGCGCGCCCGATGGCGTGCAGGAGAGCCTGCGCGCGCTGCCTGGCGTGGCCGAGGTGCAGACGGGCGTGCAAGCCATGGTGCGCGTGACGATCCCCGGCTCGCCCGATCCCGTGATCGGCCAGCTCATCGGGCTGGATTTGCGCGCGCCGCAGCGCCTGGACCGCGTCACCGTCAGTGCCGGGCAGCCGCTGTCCGCGGACGGCGCGCTTGCCAGCGACGGCGCCATCCCGGCACTGGTGTCCGAGGCCTTCGCGCAGGTGCGCGGCCTGAAATTCGGCGACACGGTGGGCGTGCTGGTGAACGGACGCCAGCGCCAGCTGCGCATTGTCGGCACCGCGCTGTCGCCGGAGTTCATCTTCGCCGGGCTCTGGGGCATGCCCGACCAGCGCGGCTACGGCGTGTTCTGGATCGACCGCGAGGTGCTGCAGGCCGCCTACGACCTGCGCGGCGCCTTCAACCAGGTGCGCGTGCGGCTGGCGCCCGGGGCCTCCGAGCCGGCGGTGATCGCCGCGCTGCAGCAGCGCCTGGGCCCTTATGGCGGGCGCGACGTGCACGGCCGCGCCGACCAGGCCTCGCACGTGATGCTGGGCAACGAGATCAAGTCGCAGCGCGTCATCGGCACCGTGCTGCCGGCGATCTTCCTGGGCGTGGCGGCCTTCCTGCTCAACGTCGTGGTCTCGCGCCTGGTGGGCACGCAGCGCGAGCAGATCGCCGCGCTCAAGGCGCTGGGCTATCCGGACGCCGCCATCGCGCTGCACTACCTGAAGCTGGTGCTGCTGATCGTGGCGCTGGGGCTGCTGCTGGGGCTAGCGCTGGGCCAGTGGCTGGGCGGGCGGCTCACGGCGCTGTACGCGGAGTTCCTGCGCTTTCCGCGCTTCGAGCACCGCGTGGCGCCGGGGCTGCTGGCGCTGGCCGCGGGCGTCACCGCCGCCACCGCGGTGCTGGGCACGCTGGGGGCGATCCTGGCCACGGTGCGGCTGGCGCCGGCCGAGGCCATGCGCCCGCCCGCGCCCGGGCGCTACCGGCCCACGCTGCTGGAGCGGCTGGGCGTGCGCCGCCTGGCGCCGGCGCTGCGCATGGTGTTGCGCAACATGGAGCGCCGGCCGCTGCGCACGCTGCTGTCCATCGGCGGCATCGCCGCGGCGGTGGCCATCACGATCATGGGCAACTTCCTGCGCGACGCCATCGACGAGGTGGTGGACACGCAGTTCACGCTGTCGCTGCGCGGCGACGTGACAGTGTGGATGAACGACGCGGTGGACGACGCCGCACGGCTGGAGCTGGCGCGGCTGCCGGGCGTGCTGGGCGTGGAGTCCACGCACTTCGTGCCCGTGAACTTCAGCCACGGCGCCCGCCACGAGCGCGGGCTGATCCGCGGCTATGCGCCGCGCGCCGGGCTCTACCGCGTGGTCGACGCCGAGCGGCGCCAGCTGCTGCTGGAGGACCGCGGCCTGGTGCTCACCGACCGCCTGGCCGACAAGCTCGGCGTGCGCCCGGGCGACAGCGTGCGCGCCGAGGTGCTGGTGGGCCGGCCGCGCACGCTGGAGCTCACGGTGTCGGCCACGGTCAGCGAGATGATGGGGCTCAACGCCTACATGGACCGCCGCCAGCTCAACCGCCTGCTGGGCGACGGCGACGTCTCCACCGGCTTCGTGCTGTCGGTGCAGCGCGGCAGCGAGGAGGCGCTGCTGGCGGCCACGCAGCGCGTGCCGCGCATCGCCGGCGCCTTCAGCAAGGCCACGATGCTGCGCAACATGCAGGAGATCAGTGCGCGCAACGTGCGCATCATGAGCACGGTGCTGACCGCCTTCGCGGCGGTGATCGCGGTGGGCGTGGTCTACAACAACGCGCGCATCGCGCTGGCCGAGCGCGGCTGGGAGCTGGCGAGCCTGCGCGTGCTGGGCTTCACGCGCGCCGAGGTGTCGGCGCTGCTGCTGGGCGAGCTGGCGCTGGCTATCGCGGTGGCGCTGCCCCTGGGGATGCTGCTGGGGTACCTGCTGATGCACGGCGTGGCGCAGGCGCTGCAGAGCGACCAGTTCATGTTCCCGGTGGTGGTGCGCGCGCGCACCTACGCCTGGGCCGCCCTGGCCGTGGTGGCGGCCGGCGTGGCCAGTGCGCTGGTGGTGCGCCGGCGCATCGACCGGCTGGACATGGTGGCGGTCTTGAAGACGAGGGATTGAAGCCATGAAGCGAAAGACCTGGGCCTTCGCCGCCGCCGGCGCGGTGCTGGCGGTGGCGCTGCTGGGCTGGGCCTTCGCCCCGCGCCCGGTGCCGGTGGAAACCGCGGCGGTGACGCAGGGCACCTTCGAGGCCGTGGTCGAGGAGGAGGGCAAGACCCGCGTGCGCGACCGCTACGTGGTGAGCGCGCCGCTGGCCGGCGTGCTGCAGCGCATCGCGCTGCGCGAAGGCGACGCGGTGCGGCCCGGCGACCCGGTGGCGCTGCTCACGCCGGTGCTGCCGGTGCTGCAGGACGAGCGCACGCTGCGCGAGCAGCAGGCGCGGCTGGAGATGGCGCTGGC
>JAEYPG010000707.1 GCA_023410975.1 Pseudomonadota bacterium | reverse complement strand
GCGCAGTTCTGCGCCTCGCCGGTGGGCTTCTTCACGCTGGGTGCGCTCACGGCACTGGCACGTGACGCGGACCTGCTCTTCTTCGACCGCGGCGCCAAGACCGACTGGGCGCGCACCGCCTTCCAGGGAATCGCCCACCGCTGGGTGTCTTGTGGCGGACTGGACACCGCCACGCTGCACCGGCTGCTGTGCGCGGCCGACCTGGACGCGCTCATCGACCTCGGCGGCTGGACCGATCCCGACGCCCTGGCCGCCGTCGCCGGCCGGCCCGCACGGCGCCAGTTCAAGTGGGTGGGCGGCCAGTCGCTGAGCACCGGGTTGCGCTGCTTCGACGGCTTCATCGCCGATGCGCGCCAGGTGCCGCCGGCCGCGGCCGCGTCCTACACCGAGCCGCTGCTGCGCGCGCGGCTGGGTTACGTCAGCTACACCGCCCCGCCCTATGCCGGCACACTGGAACGCGCGGCGAGGCACCCGCCGACCCAGGCCGCGCGGCCTGCCGCAGGCGTGCTGGCGCTCGTATCCAACCCGGCCAAGATCAGCACGGCCATGGCGCAAGCCCTGCGCCAGCTCAAGCCGCGCCGCCTGCTGCTGGTGGACCAGCGCTGGCGCCACGAAGGCACGCGCCGCGCCGCACAGCGCCGCCTGGGCGATCTGATGGAGGTGGCCGAGTTCGTCACACCCGCCCACCATGCCGAGTACCTGCAGACGCTGCAGTCGCTGGACGCAGCCTTTGTCGACACCGCGCCCTATGCCATGGGCCTCACGGCCGTGGAGCTGCGGCTGCTGGGCAAGCACATCGTCGCTGCGCCGCGCAGCCCGACGGCGCTGATGTGCGAGCGGCACTGCGTGGCCCACCTGGGCGCACGGCGCTTCGACCACCATGCCGAGCTCGCGGCGCAGTTGTTGCAGTGGAGCCGGGGATGAGCGGAGCGGTGCACTGGACGACGCTGTCCGCGTTGCGCGCGCAAGCACCGCGGGAGGTGCTGGACGCGCCGGTGGTGGCCGTCATGCCATGGCTGCGGCACGCCGCCGCGCAGCAGGCGGCGCAGTTGATGGTCTCCCGCGCGGGAGCGCCGCTGCAGGTGCTGGCGGTGCAAGACGACCTAGGTGCCGGCCCCATGGCGATCTGGAACGCCGCACTGCCGCTCACGAGGGGCGAGTACTTCATCTACTGCGCCGAGGACGCCTTCGCCGGGCGCTACTGGCTACGCTTCGCGCTGCAGGCGATGAGCGCTCAACCGAACGCGGGCCTGCTGGCCTTCAACGACGGCAAGTGGTTCGGGCAGCTCGCGGCCTTCGGCATGGCGCGGCGCGGTTGGCTGCACACCGTGTACGGCGGCTCTCTTTTCCATCCCGGCTACGCGCGCCACTACGGCGATACCGAGCTGACCCTCATAGCGCGGCAACAGCAGGTGCTGGCCTACCACCCGCACGCGTTGCTGGTCGAAGTGGACCACGGCAAGGACGGACGATCCGTGGACGCAAGCGACCGCACGCTGTTCCGCCAGCGTGCCGCACAGGGCTTCGACGGCCGGGTATCGGATACCAGACTGCTGACTGGTTTTCGCTGACTCGTTGCCCCGTGCGTTCGTGACATTTTCTCCCGCCACGGATACCGAGCAGGTCCAGAACAGCTGGTCTTTCAGTCTGCGTCCCGCCTCAAGAAGCCAGCCGTTCGGAAATCGTGGATATCCCTCCCACGGTAGTCACCAGCATGGGATGGATCGAAACGCTCTTGATCTTCCCCCGCCAGATGCCCAGCATGATTTCCTCGTCGATGGGCAGCTTGAGTTTCACCTGGCCTGACCACCCCAGGATGTTCTGCAGTCCTTGCGAGGAAATCGCGTAGCCGAAACATCCCCGGGGGTGGTATGAGTCGTGAACCTTGATGCCCTTTTCCTGGACGTTGATCACAAGCTCCGCAGCTTTTTCCGCAGTGTGCCCAAGGTACATCAGGTCCCAGGGTTTGTTGAGCGTCCGCAAAGCAGAGGCAATCTGCTCGATGTGAGCCAACAGGCCTTGCCCATAGACGGCATCGTCCTCCAGGACAAGCATGATGTCGTCGTCAGTCCTGGGGACTTCGGCCTGTGACTCCCACAGCAGGAGATGGCTCAAAGCGCAGCCGATCTGTCCGGGCCTGAGCTGGTGGTCCCGCGCCATGAAGCGTTCGACCAAGGCCGGGTCGGCCGTCCTGCCGTCCACGGCATCGAACCAGGCAAACCTGTCGGCATGCTCGAGTTGGCCCAGCCGGATTCTTCGCTTCCGGCTTTCCTCGTCATTCGGGAGAGAAATCACGTGGATGCTGATGTTCATTTCATTCTCTTCCGATGGCAGCCCATTTCATGCGGGAACGGCTTCTTGGCTTGAAACCGCCGCCTTGCCATCTACGGCGTGGTTCCCGTTTGCTGCGATGTTGAATTGAGCTGTTCGCACCGGGTCGTCAAAACAGAAAGGGAACTTCATCGACAAACACGAATGACCCTCGTGACGCAAAAGCGTGACCCCCTACTTCATCACCGATAGCACGCCGCCCTCGAGCTTGAAGACACATTCTTCTTGGTCGCGCACGACCATATCGACCAGCCGGCCGCTGCTGTCCGGCATGTTCTTGAGCAGGAGATGCTTGACCTGCTGCGGTGCCGGATCGCCCAGCACGTTGGCACGTTGCACGTCGCTGCGCGGAAGCTCCCATTTACCGCCCGCAGGCGCACTGCTCCTGACCTTGTCCAGTATCTTGCGCGTGATGTCCACGTAGCCGGATTGGAGAAGGCCGTAATAGACCCGGCCCAGCACCGGCTGCGGGCTGCCGTTCTCGGCGTCTCGCAAAGCTGTCCCAGCGGCCGACCCGCCCAACGGATCTTCCACTTTGACGTTGCTATCGACCCAGTTCGCAGAAGTCTGCGACCCCGCATGCGACACGTATACCGTCGTCAGCGAGTCCCTGACCAGCTGTTTGAACCGCGGCAATGTGACCTTGGCCAGGACGTTGTCCGAATAATAGTGGTCGCGGTCCGTTTCCAGGTCCTGTACCAGCGCTTGGGCGAACTTGCGGTTGAAGGCCGAGGACGAGGTCATCCCGCCAGGGGCATGCGACGTGAAGCGGAAAGCGCGGCAGAACCGGTAATTGTCGTGCCTGACGTACAGCACGCCGCAATGGGACGAGATCGAAAAATCGCTGTCGGCCAGCGCCGCAATGCACTGCTCGGCATGGTCACGGCGGTAGATGTCATCGTGGTCGGACCAAAAGAAATGCGTGCATCCCTCCTCAAGCAGCCTGCGCAGGGGGGGCAGGTACCACTGGTGCTGCTTGAGCTTCTGCGGCGTGTGAATCCATTCGATCCGCCCCAGCGATTTCAGGTCTTCCACGCACCATTCATAGCTTTCCTCGCTGCCGTTCTGATGCACACAGATGAGGGCAGGCGCCATCGTCTGCGTCAGCCACTGCAGCACGCAGGCGCGCAGCAAATCCGGTCTACGGAAAGTGGGGATGAACACGCCTATCTTGGGCGCGCCTTCAGCCATGCTTTCCTCCTTCGACGGTGTCGGTGTAGACACAACGACTTCCCTCAGTTGTTGCTTTTCATGGTTCTGGGTCAAGCCGCCTCAGCAAAGTGCTGCATCGACTCGAAGCGTGCCCTGAGCGTCGTTTCCATGCGCTCGCCAATCACGCGCGGCGAGAAGGTGTCGTGCACCTGCTGCGGCAACTGCAGCGCCCACTCACTGCCTGCAGCGCTGCGCGCAGCGCGCATCTGCCGGGCGGCATGGGCCACGTCGGGCTCGGCCCACCAGGCGCCGTCGTCGTTCTCGACGAAGGGGTACTCGCCCACCGCCACTGCGCGCCTCTTCCACTTCACCGGGTAACCCGTGTCCGAGGTGAGGAAGTCGGCGTTGCCGGAGAAACCGGTGCCCACCACGGGCTTGCCCAGCAACATCGCCTCGGCCAGGGTGCGGCCAAAACCCTCCGAACGGTGCAGCGAGACGTAGGCATCGCAGGCATTGACCAGCCCCAGTACCACCTCGCGGTCCAGCGTGCGCTGCAGCAGCACGATGCGCGGGTCGGCCTTGCAGCGTTGCGTGAACTCGTCCCAGGCCGGATTGCTGCCGCGGCTGTTCATGGTCTTGAGCACCAGGCCCACCGAATCATCCCCGGCGGGGAAGGCGCGCTGGAAGGCGTCAATAACGGCCAACGGGTTCTTGCGAGCCAGATAGGAGTTGAAGTCGAAAACGTAGAGGAACAGGAAGCGCCGCGCAGGCAGCCCCAGCGCGCGGCGCGAAGTCTTCTTCATGCGTGCGACGCTCACCGGCAACGGCATCAGCGTCACGGGCTTGTCGGTGGACGCGCTGAACATCTCCTGCGTGAAGCGCGTGGCGGCCCACACCTCATCCACCACCGAAAAGGCCGCTGACCAGCGCCGCGGCCATACCGGCAACTCCCAAGGCCACCAGCCGATGTTGTAGCGGCCCTCGAACAGCGCCGGCCCCTTCTCGGCATAGACGCGCAGCGTGTCGAAACCCGTGAGGCAGAAGACGTTGACCGCATGCGGTAGCGCGG
This sequence comes from Pseudomonadota bacterium, assembly GCA_023410975.1. Classification (GTDB taxonomy): domain Bacteria; phylum Pseudomonadota; class Gammaproteobacteria; order Burkholderiales; family Burkholderiaceae_C; genus Azohydromonas. The sequence continues at coordinate 22,316 of JAEYPG010000707.1, read as the reverse complement.
CGGCGTCACCGACCACGTGCCCGGCCACCAGGCGGTCGGCCTGGCGCAAATGCTGTCCCGGGTCGATGTTGAGCACCTTGAAGGGGATACCCGCCTGCTCGCACGCTTGTGCGGCCATGCGCAAGTCCTCGCCAATACCCAACTCGCCAAAGGCGAAGCCCACGAGGTTGACACCGAAGGGCGCAGCCGCGGCATCGAAGCCGGCAGCCTGCACCGCAGCGGCTGGCGCGGACGCCGTACCGAGCAAAGGCTTGAGATTGAACTGCTCGGCGCCCTGCTTGGCGAACCAGTGCATCAGTCCCAGGCGGCCCCGGGATGTGCCGATGTCGAAGGCCCGCTGCAGCGAGGGCTGCATCTGCCACAGCAGTGACATGAGCCAGCTCGGTTGCAGCCCGCCATCAGCGAAGGCGGGCGCGTTGAGGGCGGCACGGGTCTGGTGGTCCAGGAACGGCACCAGGCCCAGCTCGCGCAGGCCGACGACGTAGAACCACGCCACCGCGTTCCACAACTCCACGGGCGAGGCGATGTCGAAGGCCTGGCGCAGATCGGGACGGTGGGTGTAGAGGCAGTGCAGCAGCCGGTTCATCCCAAGCCCGCCGCGCTGCGGCCAGCCCGGCAGCGGCTCGAAGAGCCAACGCCGCTGCGCCTCGTCGGGCAGCCAGGTGTTGGCCGCGGGGTACTCGCGATGGCCGGACAGCACCCACCACAGCAGGAAGCGCTGCGGCTCGTCCATGTCCGGCATGCTCATCTTGAAATTGAGCAGCACGTCATGCCGCAGCAGGCGCACGGCATCGAGCAGAGGCAGCCTCATCGCATGTGGTGCCGGCGTCGTCACACCGTCTCCACGGCCATGGGATGAGCGCGGAAGGTGCGCAGGAAACGGTCCAGCATCCGGTTGTCATGCGCGTCAGCGAACTCCACGCCGTTGGACGGCGAGGCCACGTCCAGCTCGACCTTGAGCAGATCGTGCCGCAGCCGCTGCGTGCGCAGCGCTTCGGCCACTGCCAGCGGTTGCGGCCGGCTCGGGACGGTGTTGAACTGCAGTGCCACCACCACGAAACGTGGCGTGGCCTTCTCCAGCGCGGACAACAGCGGCTGCATCAACTCGATCTTTACCGGTCTGGGAGACACCACGACGAACAGCTTCCACGCCGGGCTCCTGAACACTTGGCGCAGCCGCGCCGCGCCGCGCTGAAAGTAGGCGGCGTCTTTGCTTGATGCGGCCGGGTCGTGGTGGTTGAAGACGAAGGGCACGCCAAAGCGCTCCCGGTAGAACACGTGCTCGCAGAGGTTGGCCTCGGGCGTCTGTCGCTTGTCCACCGGCACGCTGCGGTAGTGGCTCGGGTCGAGGAAGGAAGCGAAATCGTCTTCGATGCAATGAGCCACCATGCCAAGACTGGAGAAAATCCAGTCGAACGGCCCGGCCCAGCGGCGCAGCCCGGCACGCTTGAGCGCCATGGCGGCATGGCAGAAGCTGCCCAGCGGCACCACATGGCTGAAGGTCACGCCGCCAAAGTCAGGCAGGTACGCGTTGCTGCCCGCGGGTGCCCAGCGTCGATCGGCGGCCAGGCGGAACTCGCTGCTGCCGATAAAGGCTTCCACCATGCGGCGGTAGCGAGAAGGGTCGGCCTGCTGGGCTGACAGCGCGTACAGGTGGTGCTGCAGGCCCGCAGCGTCAGGTTCGCGGCCCAGCAGGCCGCTGTACAGGGAATGCAAAAATTGTTCGTCGGTCACGCGGCGCTCCTAAGACTTCAAGCGCTGCCGGGTCAGGCCTGGCAAGAACAAGGCGGGTGTCTTTCATCAAAGCACATGGACGTCACGGCCCGCGGCCGCAACCGGGTCACTGGAACAGGCGCACGCTGTCGATGCGGCAGGCCAGATTCCGATTATCGGTAGAGCCCGCTTCGTGTTGAGCTGGCACAAAGCCGCCGCATGCCGTAAGCGGCAATATCCAACGCGGTGCTACCTGGGGCGGCAATTCGAAACGCACGCTGAACGGTCCGTGCTCCGACACCCGCCGCCATTGCGTGCCGCACGGCAGCTCCAGAGCCAGCTCCAGCACGGTGCCAGCGGGCGGGACGTGACATCCGCTGAATTCCACCACGCGCGCCGGCCCTGCGCCCAGGCGCAGCTCGGAGCGGGCAGGCAGCCAGCCGTCGGCATGCAGCGCCACGCCCACCCCAGGTTCCGCCACGCGCAGCCGGGCATCGTCAGCCAACCAGCCCTTCAATGCCGCGCGGTCGGGCGCGGACAGCAGCGGCCGCACCGATGCGGCGAACTCGTGCAGGTGCGCGCGCGGGTCCTGCACCACGCCGAAGGGATGCTCGCCTAGCACCTCGTCGGCATAGGTGCGCACCCAGTGCAGCGGCGCCGCGCCGAGATGGCGGGCCACAAGCGTCATGCTCTCGCGAATGACGCGCTCGCGCTGCGTGAGCGTGATGCAGGCGCCATGCAGCCGAGAGCGCGCCTGCAGTGCATCGATGAAGCCGATGCGCGCGGCATGCGGACCGAACAGGCGCAGCCACAGCGCAAGGTCGAAAGCGGTCTTCTGCGACTCGTCGAAGCCGCCGAGCATGCGCAACACCATGCGACGCAGAAACACGCTGGGCTGGCAGATGAAGCAGCCGTCGGCAAAGCCGTCCAGCCCGACTTCGGGCGGCCGGGTTGGGTAGGCGCCCATCACCCGGCCATCGGCGTCGATGTGATCAGCCTGCCCGTACACCATCCAATGCTGCGGATGCGCGGCCAGATGCGCCAACGCGCGCTGCACGGCGCCGGGTGCGTAGAGGTCGTCGGAGTTGAGCCAGCCGATCAGGCTGCCGCGCGCCAACGCCAACGCCTTGTTGAGCGCATGGGCTGGGCCGCGGTCAGGCTCCGACTGCCAGCGCAACCGCTCAGGACCGTACTCGGCCTGAAGTTGCGCGAGCAATTGCGGCGTGCCGTCGCTGGAGCCGCCATCCATCACGATCAGCTCCAGCGTTCCTGCGCCCTCCTGGCACATCACGCTGCGCACCGAGCGCTCGATGAACGCCCCCTGGTTGAACGAGGGCATGAGGACCGAGACGTCCACGTCCACGGTCTTCCCCAACAAGCTCAGACGGCTGGACCACCAGCCCGGGCCGCAGTGCCGCGGCCGATACCGTGGTACTCCAGCCCCATGGCCTTCATCAGCGCGGGATCGAAGAGGTTGCGGCCATCAAAGACCACGGGCTGCTTGAGCCGGCTGCGCAGCGTGTCGAAGTCCGGGCTCTTGAACTCGCGCCACTCGGTGATGAGCACCAGCGCGTCGGCCCCCTCCAGCGCCTCCAGTGCCGAGCCGGCGTAGGTCAGCAGCGGTTGCTCGCCGAACACGCGCTGTGCTTCCTCCATCGCCACCGGGTCGTAGGCCGTCACCGCCGCGCCGCGTTCGATGAGCTGCTGCACCAGCACGCGGCTGGGGGCCTCGCGCATGTCGTCCGTGCCGGGCTTGAAGGCCAAGCCCCACAGCGCGAAGCGGCGCCCGGCGAGGTCCGCCCCGAAGCGCCTCGTGATCTTGTCCACCAGCACCTGCTTCTGGCGCTCGTTCGCGCGCTCCACGGCATCAAGCACCAGCAGTTCCTGCTCGTACTGGCCGCCCGTGTACAGCAGCGCCTTGACGTCCTTGGGAAAGCACGAACCGCCGTAGCCCGCGCCTGCGTACAGGAAGTGCGTGCCGATGCGCGGGTCGCTGCCAATGCCGTGGCGCACCTGCTCGATGTCTGCGCCTACCTTGTCCGCCAGCAGTGCCAGCTCGTTCATGAAGCTGATGCGCGTGGCCAGCATGGCGTTGGCGGCGTACTTGGTGAACTCGGCACTGCGCACGTCCATGACCAGCAGCCTGTCGTGGTTGCGGGTGAAGGGCGCGTACAGCGCCCGCATGAGCAGCACCGCGCGCTCGTCGTCGGCTCCGATGACGATGCGGTCCGGGCGCATGAAGTCCTCCACCGCCGCGCCCTCCTTCAGGAACTCGGGGTTCGAGACGACGGCGTAGTCCAGCGCCACGCCTCGCGCCGCCAGTTCCTCACGCACCGCCTCGCGCACGCGGTCGGCCGTGCCCACGGGCACGGTGCTCTTGTCCACGATGACCTTGTAGTCGGTCATGCGCTGGCCGATGGCGCGCGCCGCGGCCACCACGTAGCTCAAGTCGGCCGAGCCGTCCTCGTCCGGCGGCGTGCCCACGGCAATGAACTGCAGCGTGCCGTGGCGCACGGCGGCATCGACGTCGGTGGTGAACTCCAGCCGACCAGAAGCGACGTTGCGCTGAACGATCTCCAGAAGTCCGGGCTCGTGGATGGGCAGTCCGCCTTCCTTGAGGACGCGAATCTTGCGCTCGTCCAGGTCCAGACACAGGACATGGTTGCCCATTTCAGCCAGACAAGCACCGGTGACGAGGCCTACATATCCGGAGCCGACGATGGTGATTTTCATAAACGTGCTTGCCTAAACGACAAAGGGTTGGAAATATGGCCGCGGTAGAAAAATTATTTCCGCCTGCCGCATCAGGCGGCGCTTTCTCAAGTAGACACCGGAGACGAGACAGGAGCTGAATCAGGTATCGGCAGCGGGCTCACCCCATTGGCCATCATCAGCCGACTGATCAGCTTGCGCGCTCGATCCTGTGAATCGCGTGACTGCGTGACGAACTCATGGAGCTGCCGGTTCTCGAAAAAGTAACGCTCCAACTCTTCTTGAACCTGATGCATCTGCAACAGCATCAGCTCATTTTCTTCCTGCAGTACCTTCAGTTTCGCCTGTGCCTGCTCGACGGCCTGCCGCGTCGTCCGCTCCCTGGCCCGGACTTCCTGCGCCAGCTGCAGACGCACAGTATCGAGTTCCCGTTGCAGCTTCTCTGCTGCAGCAGTTACTGCTGCCTTCTCATTGTGCAACTGAGCCAGCTCAGCCTTGAGTTTGCCCTGCAGGGCGCCCTCGGTGCTCTTTTCTTTCTGCAGCTTAGTCAGTGCTGCGGTAGTTGCCGCCGCCATGTCCGCCTGTTCCTTGAGCTCGGCTTGCAGCTTGGTCAGTTCACCCGCCAGCTCGGCACGCTGCTTGTCGGCGGCAACTAGTTTGCCCCTACTTTCCAGATAGGTCTTTTCCAGCTCTTCTTGTACCCGGTGAAGCTGCGCTAACAACGACCGGCCTTCATCTCGCAACGTCGTCACGTCCGCTTCAAGCTTGGCTTTGGTCTGGGCGTTCGCCTCCAGGGTTTGGAGATGCGTTGCCTTGAGCTGCGTCGCATCGCGACGAGCCTGCTCTAGCTCACCGCGCAACGCCACGAGCTCTTCGCCGTGCTGCTGTACCTGAACTTGCGCCTTAGCCAATCGGTCTTTCGTGCCTGGCAGCGCACGGGAGTCCAACAGCAACTGGAACGTATTCAGGACCGCAGCGTCGGACATAGCCAAGTCTTCGGCCTCATCCGGCGACGACTCGCCGGAATGCCAAGCCAGGGCCTCCAGCGCTTCAAACACGTCCCAGTGCTCAGCGAAGGACGACTCGAACGAGCGCGCCAGCAGAGCGTTCAACACACTGAAACTATCCCGGTCCACTCGCTCAGATTTTGCAGCTTCCGCTGGCAGATTAAGAAAATCGAGCAGTGCCCGGAAATCAACTCGATCCGCATTGACCAGCAGCAAATGCGTTCCCCAGGCGCGGCGCTTGCGCAGCAATGCCCGGTGGTGCTTCAGCCACAGCGATAAGATTTCCTCGGCGGTCTGCGACGCCTGGCAGGCATCCCAGGTTTCGGGTAGTGCCCAGGGTGCTCTATAGAACCAAACCACTCGTCCAGGTTTCACCCGGGCAGGAGTAGAACTTAGAGCTTCCTCGGCCGTTAGCAGCCTCACTTGGCCGCTCTTGTCCAGCGACTGAATCAGGTTCGCGCACACCTCCTGTGCCAGACCGGTGAAAACTATAGGCATTCTTCGTTCCTTCTTATCGAAGCTGCAATGACTACCAAGTCAGACTCAGGGCGTATCGTGACGGGGAAGGCCAGCATCGCGGACGCGTTTTGTTAGCTCCAAGGGAGCGCACTGGAGTGAGGGACAACTCATGTTGTTTAAAGCTCTGTCGCACTTGGCAGTGGCGAAGTTGCACTCGGTCACTTCTTTGACCGACTATCCGAAGCACACAAGGTTCGCTTCGTTGGCAACGTGAAATGACAGCTACACCGGTCTGACCTCAAAAAATGCGGCATCCAGGGTCAGAGAGGTACCACATCCAGAACAGCTGCGAACGTATGCCGCTGCTTAAGCGCGAGCAGTACGACGCCCGTAGTGTGCAAGGTTTACCGACCAAATTGATCGGTCTGCAGCCATACAAGCGGCCCTGCCCCACCACTTTCGTCACGGTCTCTGCCAATTTACGAACAGCCGTGTCCCTGCCGACTTCGGCAAGTAAACACAGAAAGTTGCGAGGACCGTATGACACTCGCGGCTCAGCTTACTACTTGAAGCAACGCTGTTGCCGTACTGCAGCGTAGGCTTGCATGCCGCGCTGCTGGCGCATTCGCACCTCCTCCAACCGCATGCTGCGCAACTTCATGGGGAGATTTTCGACCTCCTTCTCCGTGACACGCAACACAATGCCGTCCCAATCGATATTTTCTAGAGTACCACCACACGGCATTTCTGGAGCCGGACCGATAAGTACCGGCACGGCACCCACGGCTAAAGACTCCCACAAGCGCAAGGTATTCGGGCCCGCACCGGCTGGGCACAACGAGAAAACAGAGTCTGACAGTACACGGTTATAAGACTCGACAGCGTCGTCGATCCGGTAACTTTCCTGCAGCGGCGCGTGATGCACTTGGTGACGGTACACCACGTCCTCGAAGTGCCACTTGTTGGTGAGCTCGATATGGAAGCCAGGTTCGCCAGCCAGCGTCAACAACTGCTGCCTGACCATCGTAATGTAGTGATCGGCATGTGCTCCAACGAAGGAGGCCAGCAGCGCTTTCGACGCCGGGTCCACGCCTGCACGCAGTCCGGCATTGCGAGCAGAATCCTCGACATTGACCGCAAACAGCCGCCACGGATGCAGCTTCATTCCACCATACGACCGTTCGCGTCGCGGCGGCGCATGTGACAGCCATAAGTCCGTTACACCCATTTCCTGCCACAGCGGCAGAAAATCGCGCCAGTAGACATGTTGACAAACTGTATGGACTCGCAATGCCGCTCCGGCATCTGCAAGTGCATGCCTGATGCCTGATAGACGTACGCGCTGCAGCCTCATCTCCTGTTTGGCTTGGCTCAGAGCTGAGTCGTTGCGCTGATGGTCAATCCAAGTAGCCCAGGGCAGCCCTAGGTACACATGTACATCATGGCCGTCGTACGGGGCCTCTTCGAGCCTGGTATGGATCAGCCAAGCATCTGCCTCAGTTCGACACGGAAACTGCCAAAACAAAGTATCTTCGGCTTCACGTGGTGCATCAGCCAACGGCCGCAACACCGCGGGCATAACTGGATCGATGAAACCCAATCGCAATAGTTCGATCTCTTGACGACGCCCTTCAAAACCTGTGAACAACCGCAGTGGCAATGTGCGATGGTCTGGACGCAAACGATCTTTGAAACGAAGATGATTCGCTCCTTCCTGCACCACACTGAATCGATTCAGCCAGTACGACCTGTTCATGGCGGTTTGCATACCTACTCCGGTAACTTCGTTACGTGAATCCAGGCCATTATTCAATGCCCTCAAATTAAAAACACATGAGCGCCGATTTATCTAAACCCACTTCCCTGCCGATAAAAATTTATTTCCCACCCCACAATGGAGCAATGCGGCCGGAACCCCAAATACACCACCCATAAGCACCAACGTTTTCATCAAAGTACACAGAAACCGGCAAGCGCCTTTTATTTACAATCTCTCTTATTTTTAGCGCATTATTTGAACCAGGAAAGCGAACCGCATATGGGACAACCCACCCAAGCCCGTCACGAAGGAATCCCATAGCTTGCCCTTCATCGAACTGACCACGGTCTGTTGGCGCAAAATTCTCGGCCGCATATCTCTTTATCAAATGCTCATCCTCAATCGCCGCTAACAGGAAAGAAATAGCCTCATCAATGCCCCCATTCACTCCGCGGTACCCATATAGATCCATACCTATCGTTGAACCCAGTTCCGCCGTCAGCACCAGCTCCGCAATCGCCATATTGCTGTACTTCAATGCTGACACTCCCCGCCGAGTTTCCTGAGGAAAGCTGCCGTCCACGCGCATGGTATCAATATAAGTCTTATAGACCTCGCCCCCCCTCGCGGCAAGACCTTTGTCACTGGTCGCTATACCGACCGTCAATTGAGTAACAGCCGAATTTAGCACCAAGTTTTGAGCTTGGCGTGTCCGGTCTACCCGTGGTGCATGCTCATAGTCATGCACACGCCGCTTCATCCATTCAAAAACAGCCGACTCATTCTTGAACGATATCAACCCCCAATCCAACAATAGGCCGGAGTAAAGTGCAATCGGACGCAGTACCAGATTGCCTGACAGCGTGCCCGTTACCATCGATACACTGGATATCCTGTGTTTATCTCGATCAAACCTGAGCGAGTCATTGCGTGCAAGTTTCTCGACCCAATTAGAAAAGAGGCCACAACTCCTTACGTCGCCACCTAGACAGTTTGTCCCCAGTGCTGCCAACGGCTGCCCTATGGTGCGCAGCGGCCTGAACAGTTGTTGCGAGCCAAAGTTGCGCCCAGGCGTCTCCCAGATGACGACCGGAAATATTTCATCAAGGGTTTGCAAATCATAGGATTCTTGCGATGCAACCATGCACCTGTGCTGCAGGGCATCCACATCACGAATCAATTTTCCGAGTCCATGGGCATGCGCCGCTACACAGGATATTCCGAAAAAGGTCGCAAGCAACCAGCCACGACCTCGTGCTGAGACTTTTGCAAGCCCATAGAATGAGAATTTCATCACGAATGATCTGAATGCCACCACATTATGGCAAATCCAGCAATTCGTCGATATGTATCTTGAAGCGAGCCGCCCAGCTGTTGGCAGCGACATAATTCTTGACGTCTGCATCACCAAGACGCCCGCTTTGCAAGCATTCGCCGATCTTGTCAAGGAAGTCGTCGTGGCTCTTTGCAACACGGACCGCACTGCTGTCCGTAGCGACGTTGAAAACATCAGTAGAAACGACAGGCACACCAGCCACCAAATACACATAGAGCTTCAGGGGATTCATGCTCCTCGTCATCTCCATATCCAAATGTGGAATCAAGGCCACATCGAATTTTGATAGCCATGCACCAATCTGTTCATACGGCACGACGCCAGGCATGCGGACATTACTCAAATTTGCCAGACGCTTGACCGCTGGATTGGCATGGGTAGATCCAAGGAGCACGAGTTGACTGTCGCTGTAGCGCTGCGCCACCTTCTCAAGCAAGGAGACGTCTATTTTTGCCTCTAGATTTCCAACGAAACCTATGGTTTTCCCTTTCCAAGCACGGAATTGTTCGAAATCCGTGCAGCCGTTGGGTTGGATTGCGGGCGGATTGAGATCACACCCATTAGGCACCACCCTAATATTAGGATGGAAGCCATTCATCGATTCGCGCACGGGCTCGCAGTTGACGAATGCCATATCCGCCAACGTTAGCGTCTCACGGTAGTGCTGCGTCAACCGATTCTTCTCATCGTCAGAAATACCTGGCCAAGCCCGGTGATCATCAACCACATCAACGACGGTTTTAGCTGGTTTAAAGTGCTCCACCAAGCGAGGCCCAAAGTCATTTTTCGGGTACAACCAGAATACGGCTCGAGACGGCTCGACGCATTCGCGTTGCAGCACTTCATTCACATACGTTGCGTAATCGCCAAACATGCGCCCCACGACTTCATCACGACTGACATCCGAATACTTGCCAGGTGGATGAATAAATACATTGTATTTTATTTTCTCAGTATTGAGCTTACCAAGAGCCTTTTCATAGGCTCGCGTATATACAAACCGATCCTGTGTCAGCCCATTTGTGGCCTCACGACGTTTAATGAGGTCAAACTCAGACAATGGCGCATCAAAGACGACAACCTTTCGTACATCGTCACGCGATGCAAGATATTTGATCACCATGTCATGGCGCCGCCCGTAAATACATGTGTCGTTCTGCTTCCAAAACAGGACAATGTCGGTACCGCTCTGGCCAGTAGCGGATTTCGACTCCTGCTTGTAGTTGCCACTAGCCTTAATAATGAGTTTTTCAAGCCGCTGTACTTCGCTTTGAATACTGGGTCGATTTCGCCGCCCAACGGCACGCTGTACGAGGTCGCGCAACTGTTGAGCAGCCGCCGCATAGCTGTAGCGACCCAGGAACTTGTCTCGCGTCTGCTCTTTCCACTTAGCTGTGTTCTGTGGCGCCGACAAGAGCCGTTCGATGGCTGCGGCAACCTCGTCGCCATCTACACCTATAGCTACGCCGTCCTGAATCAACTGCATTAGTGGCGGGGTGCGGGTAGTCAATAAAGGGATTCCCATGCCAACCGCATCAATGGCTTTGGCAGGCAATTGGTATTGAGAGATCGGGTGCTTCTCGTCTTGTGGTAGGCAAACCACATCGGCCATAGCCATAATCGACGGAATATCGCTGAACGCTTGGTTGGGCAGATAAATGATCCGGCCAGGTGCCATTGAATCGAGCTTGGCCGTCACACTGCGGTCAGTGGAGGTCCCAACCACAACCAGCCGGTAGTTTTCATCAACCATTCCACCGACTGCCCGCGCCAGCGTATCAATGCCCTTGTGAATGCGCGGTGTACCAAAGAACAAAACAACCTTTGCTTGCGGGCTAACGCCATAACGCTGTCTCGATACCAAACGATCGTGCAGCGCCGGATCAAATACCTTTTCATCGCGCACATGCGGCACGATGGTGCCGCCGAATTCGCGATGCAGGGCGATGTTGGATACGATTATTTCGTCGCCCAGCTTGCACAGCGACTGCGTCAGCCGTGTCCAAAGCTCCGAGTACGGCTCTGCAAGAGCAGCGGTATTGCTCCCAGCCAGATAGGATTCAAACTCTTGCAGATCAATAGGCGTACGGTTATTAAAGAATGACAACTCATGATCATCCACGTCAATAATCAAGGGACAATTCCAATTCGCCTTCAGCTTCAAGCCCAGCAGCACCGACGGCAGACGTGGCTTGCACGCAATCACCACATCGGGCTTGATGCGCTGCGCCAGTTCATTGACACTATCGAGAAATTCTGGAAAGTTTTTTCCCGGCAATCCAATAACCGGCAACTTGGAATTGCGCACCGGCTCCCAGATGTCATCTCCATAGCGAGGAAACTGGAATCCAGCGATGACAACATTGCGAATCACCCGGTCCAGCGTCTCGGCCAGCATGTAGGACCGTCCCAGTGGATTGTGGCCCACGTCCCAGGTAATAACCAAAGCTGTAAGGGGCAGCTTCCGCTGTACAGTGGTTGTAGCCTCCATTTTCGCCGCATTGGGTTGTGGCGTACTGCGAACAGCCGGTACGGCAGGCGGATAATCTTTCTTCTCTCGGTTCTCGAACTGCGATTTCTCCGACAGCAGCAGCTGGGCCAGAGGCATCAAAGCTGTTAGAGGACACGCCGAAAGCCGTTTTTCTACACTTGCAGTTTCAGCTGCCGTTGTATGTCGGGCCAAGGCCCGAAGAGTCGGCATGTTGGCTGCATATGAAAACGTCGAATGAAAAAGTTCCCGTCCAAGTGTTGCCGTCTTCTGAGCATGCACCGAATCATTCAAGACACGTTCAAGCTCCATAGCGAGCGTTTCGCGGCCAACCTTGATCACGGCTCCCGAGGCATGCACGTCCATAAGCCCCGGCGTATCGGATGCAAGGACGACCAGACCCGCGGCCAATGCATCGGAAAGTTTGGCAGGTGTCTGCATTTTGGCGGCACGAGATTCAGAATCCTGCAGCAGCACACAAATATCACCAACAACAGCAAATTCGTGAGCTTTTTCAATAGGCTGGTTGGGCAGGAATTTGAAACGTACCCCTTTGATCTCCTTGAGGCGAGACATTAGCTCCTCCTCGCGGGGCAAGCCGATTACACAGAACAGCACGTCGTCGCGGCGCAGCTTCTGTAAAGCGTTCGCTGTCTCGATCAGCCCCTTGTGCTGCCGGGGTGTACCGAAAAACAATACCACTTTGTCCTGAGCGGAAATTCCCAGTTTCTTGCGAATCACGCCACGATGCTTCGATGCCTCCAATGCACCAGAGCCATCACGCGCATGCCGAATCACATGCCCACCGAAGCGCTTCTGAAGTGCGGGGTTCGGCACAGTGACGTCATCGAAAAGGCCAACCATTGCTGCGGCCAATCGTGTCCACGTTGTACCGTCCAAGTGTGTCAAGGGCGGTAGTGAGTCATTCGGCCGGCTGTCTGTAGTCTCGTTCGGGTCAACGAAAGCAATTTCGTCATCGTCAATGTCCAGAATGACTCGTGCTTCCCACAGCAGTCTGAAAAGAATACCGATAAGGATGTTCGGCGCCCTTGGCTTGGAAAGGTGTACCAGATCACACGGGTGGGCAAGAACAAGCTCCACGGCCTTGTCTAGGAATTCGGCTCCCTCGTCCACCTGAAATGAGTCGATAGGAATGTTCGTTCCCTGCAAGGGCTCCCAGATACCGTTGCCGTAGCCAGGAAACACGGTGCCGACCATCGTGACATCGGCAAAGCTTTCGTACATCTTAGCCAGCGAATACACGCGTCCCGCTGCATTGTGGGAAAATTCCCAGCCACAGACGGCCACCTTCAACCGCTGGCTTTCCTGACGCCACGCCCTATATCGGCGGCTGGCCATGTTAATGTTTAACCCAATGATTCCTTCCAAAGCAGGCAACGCCTTTACCGCTTTGACGTAGCTTCGAATCGCGATGTCAAATTGGCCTTCACGGAAAGCGCGGTTTCCAGCCGCAAGGTACGACGTCTGGTGGTATTTCATATTGTGACAGACAGAAGATGATCAGGAAAGCTGAATGTCAAGCAGGGTGGCTGGTGCACTGAAAGCTTCGCACTCGCCATCTCCGTTGGGCTGTCGGTTGTGCTGCAGGAATATTGTCAATACCTGCTGGCGTTGCCACCGCAACCGGTCGATGATGGGCTCGGCATGCGCAAGATCTTCGCTCCACAGCACCGCTGTTTTGCGTGAATCGAACTCATAGTTGGGCGCCGACAACTTGGTTACCGACATCCGGTTCCCCGTCATATCACCACGGTATATGACCCATGCATTGTCTTTGCTGTCGACCAATACTTCCGGGCGACTGATAGGCAGCTGAAGCGTACCCCCTCCCTGCAATGAAAATGTTTCGGTGCGGGCAGAAATTACTTGGTGCACCCATTGCTTGCCGTCGAAGCGAATGTGCTGATATTGAGGAATACCATCGGCGTCATCTGCGTAAAACACAATGTGTGGGCGATTACGGCTGTCCAACGCCATGCTGGTTTGGTTTATCAGATTACTTCCAGGCGATACGGCGTGTACGGTTTCCACATTCACCTGCGTGATCGGCAGACGATAGAAACGGTCCCGCGACGTTAGCCACGTACGTCCTTCATCCAGCGATTTGGCGTAACAGACGTTGATATTGTTAATGCGTGCTTCCTGGCCCAGGGAGTCGGTACGCCAGACAAACGAAAGGTGCAGTGAGCCGTCTGTTCCACGTACCGGATGGTTCCAATAAGGGTTGCTGGTCCATGGCCGTTGCTCAGCGCCTGAGAGGATGGCGTCCGGCCGGTCACTCCAAGTACGTTGAGCTTCGTCATAGACCTTCAGCCGTGCCGTACCCTTGTTCCAGCAGCCATCCCGGTAAAGCAACATCAACGGTGAGTTGTCCCGATCCGCTTGAGGAGTGATAAAGCAGGGATACGTTACCCTTTCCTCGTGGGCTCCCGTCATTGGCAGTTCATCGCTCAGCCCATGAATACTTCTGGGCTGTAGCGATCTGCGATAGCGAAGTTGGCTGCCGTGATGGTCGTACGAGATATGCAAATACCCGTCCCGGTCCATGCCCAGGCTGATGCTGTTATGCGCATCGCGCAGATTGTATTGACCATGCAGGTCGTAGAAATCCAATTGCTCCGTCGTCAGATTTCGCTGCACGAGACGCAGAGTGCACTGGTCTACATAGAAAGCTGTAAACTGAAATTCGCCATCACTTATCACGCCATGATGTCTGAAAATTACGGTGTTAACTGTATTTCCAGCCCAACCCATTCCAAGATCGTGAACTGCCGTGCGTTTTACCTGTGGTGCCCGGCCTGATAGAGCGAGCTGCACGGCCCTACGACTATTAAAAAGCGGCAGCCGCCGCAGGAGCTGTGCTATTGGTTTCATACCGATTCGGTCATTTTCAGTCGCCTCTCGGCTTCTTCAATCACCGCATCTAGCAGGCGCTTGGACCGCGCAGCCTGCTGGATCAGATCGCAGGCATGCAGGAACGCATCACTGTCCTGTGACCCGCCATCACGCGTCCAGTCGTCTAGCAAAGAGCAGGCGTCGTCATTATCGGGTTGCTCGATCACGACTGCTCGCAGCATTTCTATAGCACTTGCGCGGTCGCCTGCTTCCTCGATTTGCACAGCACGTGCCTGCAGTGCGTCACAGTAAATTGCTGTAAGCCGTCGCTTTACCACCGCACTGTCGGGCATTAGCTTCGAAGCAACGCGATAGGCCGTCTCGGCTTCTATCGGCCGGCCCAACAATCGTAATACATTGCCCAATCCCAAATGCGCCCAGCCCATTGTAGGATCAACTTTTAGCGCAGCTTGATATGCCTCTTGCGCAGCCTCAAGACGGTATTCCACTAGCCACGTTTCTGCAATCTTGCAGTGGCATAAACCATTATTTCCCAGAATGCTTGCCAACCGTTCGTACCCAGCGCGCGCTTGCTCTAGCAGCCCAGTTTCCTGCATCAAACTGGCCTGACGGAATGCCTGCAGCATTGAATGCAAGGCCTTCGGCTCACGAATTTGCATGCGGCGGGCCAGTTGACCTGCAAACTTCAGCAAGTCGGCTCGCGGCAATGCGTCTAGGTGCAAAGGTTGGCGTTGCGGCAGCGTGGCTGTTATGCGCCCTGTCAGTATGGTGCCGGTTTCCACCACCCGAACGCTTAACTCGTACGGTTTGCCGTCGAAAAGTTCGATGGAGAGAGCCAACCTGAAATGGTGATTGCCGTCACCAATGTTGTTGGCTTGCAAATCGGCACGGAAGTGGTCCGCGGTACCTCGCGCCACGACCTCCTCTCCGCACAACACCTCAACTGTTAGGCGTCGGTCGGATTCGGACGGGCACCAAGCCCAGCCATGCGCTTGCTCGTCTACTACGCCATCGAAATTGCCCCTGACGACCGGCATAGTTCGGGCGGCGGTGGATGCGGGGGCAGTTGCTGGAGCGGGTGTTTTCGGCGACAGCGAGATGCGCAGTGGGTGAGAAATCGGCAACACCGCCTCAATGGCCGGCATGAGAAGGGCGCCATACGACTTGAATAACGCGGCGAGTTGTGCCGGCTCGGTGGCGTTCCAGCGCGAGCATTTCACACTGAACACCGGCTTTCGACCGCTTGCGGTACTGCAGCCCAGTTTCACTACACCAACCGGCGCATGCGGCCAAGGCACAAAGCCCACATAGACGGTGACGCTGCCAAAACCCTGTCGTTTCAACCACGACCCGCTTGTCGCGGACACCAGATGCGGGAGTGGCTCCTCGACATAGCGGGCAAAAGATTCGACGGGTTCGAAGCTTGCAGGTACCGCCAACAATACAAATACACCTTCGTCGACGCCGAGTGCTCCTAGCGGTTTGAGCGTCGGTACGGCAGGCTGTTTGGCCTGCACTGTTCCCGCAGCCTTGGCCCCGACAGCCATGGGTCCTGCCACAGACGTCGAAGCTTTGGTCTCTTCGTTGGCAGGTATCGCAGACGGGACAGCACTGTTCTTTACCGCTCTGGGCAGTTTGCGCGACGAAGAGCGTTGCGACGACAGCTCTTGCGCGATGGGTGCTGGTGCTGGTGCTGCTGCAGCTGATGCCTCGGCAGAAGCTGCCTTCCTACGGGTGCCTCTGCGCGGCACAACTTCTTCCTTGACCCCAGTCGGCTCGTCCTTGGCGGTGTGCTTTGCGGTCTTGTTGGGCATGGGTGGATACGAAGGTATGGGGAGAGGGTTCAACGCAATGCCGTTCGTGCCACAGCGCGTATCAAGGCGCTGTTGGCACGCTCTGCTGCAGCAGTTGCAGGCGCAACCTCGATTCGGTCAACTGCAGCTCGGTGTTCACCAGCGCCACTTCGGCATCGGCCAGCGCCTGGTAGCTGCTAATGACATCGATGTTGGTCTTCACGCCGCCCTGGTAGCTTTTGACATTGGCATCTACCGCGAGGCGGGCGGTCTCCACGGCCTGCCGTCGGATGCGCACTTCCTCACGAGATGAACGCAGCGCCGTGTACAGCCTTGTCGCCTCCGTGGCGGTGCTGTCCTGGGCATAGCGCAGGTTCTCCTGGGCACGCACCAAGTCGGCAGCGGCGCGCTGGTTTTCGTAGTATGGCGACACGCCCAGAGGTGCTGACAGCGTAACGGCCACACGCGAGCTGTTGTTGGGCTGGAAGCCCGATGTCTGGACACGGGCGACCTGGGCAGACACCTGGGGCAGGTACTGCGCCACGACGCGGCGCGATGCGATCCGCGCCAATTCCACGTTGAGCTGTGCGGAGCGCGCCGCCGGCGCACGCTCGCGCACGTAGCTCACCAGCGCATCCAGGTCTTCGGATTCCGGCCACGCCGGCACCTGCACCTGCACCTGCAGCGTGGGCACGTCGGCCCGAAGCCCAGTTTGCAGGGTGAAGTTGCGCTCCGCCGCCTGCAAGGCATTGCGCAGGCTCACGCGGTTGGCCTGCGCCACGGCCACGCGCACCTCGAAGTCGCTCACCTCCGTCACGGTTCCCTGCCCCAGTTCGCGCATGCGCCGGGAGCGGCGCAGTTGTTCCTCGAGGCCCTCGATCTGCACCGTGAGGGCGCGGATCTGTTCGCGGTTGCGCACGATGTCGGCCATCGCCGTGAAGACGCGCAGCGCCATGTCGTTGTCGGCCTGGGCCAGCTCCACCTCCGCCAGGGCCGCCAGCGGATCGGCCTGCTTCAGCGTCAGGTAGCGGTCGAAGCTCAACAGCGGCTGGGTCACGCTCACGCTGCGGGTGCTGCGCCCGCTGGCCGAGACGTCGGCCTGGTTGTAGTTCACGGCCGCCGCGGGGTAGAAGGCTGCCCCAGCCTGGCTGGCCTGCACCCGGCGGTTGGCCACGGCGGCCAGCGCCGCCGTGTACTGGGCATCGGCACTGCGCGCAGCCGCCACGGCCTGTTCGAAGCTCTGGGCATGGCCCAGGCCGCAGGCCGCTGCAGCGGCAAGCGCCACTGCCACGCTCCGAAACCGGGTTTGAAACAAAAACGTCATGAATGCTGGGAATTCGAGCCGACGGGTCGGTCTGAATCGATCAATCGATGTCGGCTTATTTGCTCGGACGCGATGCTAGGAATGTTTCAAGTCAGGCTTCAGCGGCTTGACCACGCCCGTTTCTGTTTTGCGGACACATTTCACGAATGACTTGTGCCGGATTGCACGAGGCACGCCACTGCCCCTGGACGCATTCCAGGGGCAGTGGCGCACGGAGCAATGGGCTCCGCTGCCGGCGTGATCAGTCTTCCTTGAAGCTGCGGGCGAAGCGGTCCGCCAGCGGCTTGACCAGGTAGCTCATGAAGGTGCGCTCGCCGGTCTTGACGATCACCTCCACCGGCATGCCCGGCTGGATCTGGTGATGGCCCAGCAGTTGCATGCCTTCCGGCGTGGTTTCCACCTGGGCCAGGTAGTACTCCGTGTTGTCGGTCGGGAAAATCAGCTTGTCCGCTCCCACGAGCTTGACGATGCCGGGCACCACCGGCGTGTTGCGCTGGTTGAAGGCCGAGAAGCGCAGGTCCGCCTGCAGGCCTTCCCTCACCTTGTCGATGGACACCAGCGGCACGCGCCCCTCGATGATGAGCTGGCCGCCCTGCGGCACGATCTCCATCAGCACCTGGCCGGCGGTGATGACGCCGCCCACGGTGTTGACCTTGAGCCCCACCACGGTGCCGGACACAGGCGCCTTCACCTCCGTGAGGTTGCGCGCGAACTTGAGCGACGCCATGCGCGTCTGGAAGGCCTCGCGGTTCTTCTGGATCTCGGAGAGCTCGTTGTCGATGTCCTTGTTGAAGGTGCTGCGCTGCTGCGACATCTGCAGCTGCGTGGAGGCGATGCTGGCTTGCGTACGGCTGGCCTCGGCAGCCAGGTTGGCCATGTCGCTCTGCAAGGCGCTCTGGGAGCGCAGCGCTTCGTTGGCCTTGGCTTCGGGCACGTAGCCTTCCTTGGCCAGCTGCGCGATGTTGCGCGCCTCGCGGGCCACGAGATCGAGCTGGCTGCGCTTTTCCGCGATGACCTTCACCAGGCTCTGTGCCTGGGCCTGCTGGCCCGCCAGCTGTTCACGCAGGATGCGCAGCTGGCTCTCCAGCTCGGCACGGCGCGAGCCGAACAGTTGCAGCTGCACCAGCTTGGCCTCGGCCACGCGCGTGTCGTTGGCACCGAACTGGGCCAGCTCGGGCTTCCAGCGGATGTCGGTGCCCATGCGTTCGGCCAGCAGCCGGGACTCGGTGGCCAGCAGGTTGATGTACTGCCCCTCGGCGCCAGTGAGGTTGGCCTCGGTATCCAGCGGGTTGACCTTGAGCACCACGTCGCCCTGCCGCACCTGTGAGCCTTCGCGCACGAGCAGGTCCTGCACCACGCCGCCGCCCGGGTGCTGCACCGCCTTGCGGTTGCCCGACACCGTGACGGAGCCCGGGATGACCACGCCCGCGTCCAGCGGCGCCACCATCGACCACACCAGGAAGGCACCGAAGGCCAGCACGACCACGCGCACCAGGGAGCGGCGAACCGCGCTTTCCTCCAGCAGCACGGGTTCGATGCCCTCGCCCTTGGGCTGCAGCTTGGCGGGGTCGTAAGGGTTCCAGCCCGTGGCCCAGAGCCGCAGGCGTTGCGCGAAGGCACTCATGCGGTGACTCCCTGTTGGTTGGCCACGGACTCCAGCGCGGCCACCTGGGCCGGCGCACCGGGCGTCGCAGGAGCGGGCTCGGTGGTGGAGACGGGTTGCGTGCGCTGCACGGCGGCGAAGAGATCCTTGGGCGTGCCGAAGCCCACCTGCCGGCCGCCCTTGAGCACCAGCATGCGGTCCATGATGCCGATCACGCGCGGTCGGTGCGTGGTCACCACCACGGTGGCACCGTGCTCGCGCAGGTGGCGCAGCGTGGCGATCAGCGCCTGTTCGCCCACCTCGTCGAGATTGGCGTTGGGCTCGTCAAGCACCACGAAGGCCGGATCGCCATACAAGGCGCGGGCGATCGCCAGGCGCTGGCGCTGCCCGCCCGAGACGGCAAAGCCCGCGTCGCCCAGCATCGTGTCGTAGCCCTGGGGCCACGAGAGGATGGTCTCGTGCATGCCCACGAGCTTGGCTGCGGCGACCACCTTGTCGGCATCAACCTCGCCCAAGCGGGCGATGTTCTCGGCCACCGTGCCTTCAAAGAACTCGATCTCCTGCGGTACGTAGCCGATATGCGGGCCCAGCTCGTCGTGGTTCCACTCCGAGATCTCCACGCCGTCCAGGCGCACGGAGCCCTGGGCGGGCTTCCACACGCCGACCAGCAGCTTGGCCAGCGAAGACTTGCCAGAAGCGCTGGGACCCACGATGGCCAGCGCCTGCCCAGCCTCCAGGCTGAAATCCACGTCGGCCAGCACCGGCTTGGCCATGCCCTGCGGCACGGCCGACAAGGCTTCCACCACGAGGCGGCCCGTGGGCGCGGGCAGCGACATCTGCTCCGCACGCTGCTCGTCCTCGCCCAGCAGTTGGTTCAGCCGGTCATAAGCCTGGCGCGCCTTGATGACGCTGGGCCAGTTGCCGATGAGCTGCTGCAGCGGCGCCACCGAGCGGGCGATGAGCATCGTGGCGGCCATGACCATGCCGCCCGTGATCACGCCATCGATGGCCAGGAACAGGCCCAGCGCCATGCCCAGTGACTGGAAGCTGTGCTGCAGGAAGCTGGTAAGCCCCGAACCCGTGCCCGCGGCATCCGAGGAGTTGACCTGCAGCATCAAGAACTCGCGGTGCTTGCGGTGCCAGCGCCGGCGCACGGCGGGCATCATGCCCAGCGCCAGCGTGGACTCCGACTGGCGCAGCACGCTCGCGGCGATCTGCATGGCCTGCATGTTGGCATCGTTGGATGCCTTGAGTGCAGCGGACGTCATGCTGCGGTTGACCAGCGTCACGATCAGCATGACGGCGGCGGCACACAGCGAGAACACGGCCAGGAACGGGTGGAACACCGCGCCCACCACGATGAACAGCAGCGCGAAGGGGGCGGATATCAGCGTCAGCACGCCCTTGCCGCCGAGAAACTGGCGCAGCTCCAGCAGATCCGACATCACCTGCTGCACGTTGAGCTTGCGCCGGCCGACATGGCGCCTGAAGGCGGCATTGAACACGTCGGCTGCCAGATCCCAATCCACGCGCAACGACAGGCGCACCATCAGGCGTCCCCGCATCCAGTCCATGGCGGCCCAGAACAGGTAGACGCCCACCACGAGCACCGTCAGCGACACCAGCGTCACCACGCTGCGGCTGGGCATGACCCGGTCGAAGGCATTCCACATGTAGACGATGGGTGCCAGCGAAACCGCCTCGATGACGCAGCACAGCGCGGCCACCGCCCAGAAGCTGCGGCGGCACTGGTAAAGCACCTGTCCCACCGGCGTGGTACGCACCGGCGCTTTACCGGCGCTGGGGTGCTCTGCTTGTTGCATAACTTCTCTCCTGGTAACCGGCCGTATATGCCGGCCAACAGTAGGAAAGCCCTCTTCCGCGAACGAAAGAGGGCTTGGTCAGGTACGAGGCGGCGTGTCGCCGCCTCATCCGCAGTGGGGAGTCGATCAGCTCTGCTTGTGGAACGGGTCGAGCGGGTTGGCCGGATCGTCGCCCAGGCCCAGCAGCTGAACCTCGGTGGCGTTGAGGTGCGCCAGCTCGATGGGCAGGGATGCCGACAGGGCGTCCGCGTAGCCCTGGTCCGACTCGTCGCCGGCGTAGAGCAGCTTGTCGATGCCCAGGACCTCCAACTGGTCGAACGCGCCGGACTGCTGCAGCAGCGCCGCCAAGTCGTCGGCTGTGACCACCAGGTCCACCTCCGTGCCGGCCGGCACATCGAAGCGCGGCAGGTCGTTGAGAGTGAAGCCCGGATCGTTCGACTGCAGCACATCGTGCGCAGCCAGCGCGATGCGATCCACACCCTCGGCGGCATGCACCTCGTCCACACCCAGCTTGGCCAAGTCGGCCAGCGAAGCCTCCAGGTACGCGGTGGAGCCGTCGCCGGCTTGGACATCGGCCTGCGCCACGACCACCAGTTGCGGTCCGGTGCCGTTGAAGTGGCTGTCGGCCTCGGCCAGTGCGTTGGCCAGCGCATCGTCGATCTCGATGCTGTCCACGCCAGCGTGGGCGAGCGCCGTCTGGAGATCGTCCAGCGAATGGTGCAGGTCGTCCACGCTGCCGAACTGCTCGTTGCGCAGGTCGTCCATCTGCAGCTCGGCTGTCGTGTGCGTCTGGTCGAACAGCGTCCGCAGCGCCTCAAGCTCGGCGGCGTCGGCGGTCTTCGCCAGCTCCAGCGGATCATCGAAGCGCACTTCCAGCCCGTCGGTGCTGAGCGAGCCCTCGGCAGACGCATGCGAACGCGCCAGCTCGATGGCTTGGCCCGCATCGAGCTCCAGCGCATCGGCACCCGTTGCGTGCAGCTGCGATGCCAGCGTCGCGAGCTCGCCATGCGCATCCTGGCTTGACAGCAGGTTGCCCAAGCCTTGCTCGTCGAGCTTCACCGTCACGTCGGCCGCGCCCAGCAGCGTGTGCAGAGCCTCCGGCGTGGCGGCATGCAGGAAGCCCGTGCCCGTGACGGTGATGGCCGTACCCGGGTCGAAGCTGAAGTGGGCGTGAGCCAGATCCGCCACTTGGCCGGCATCCAGCGCCAGATGGTCCACGCCGACGGCGTGCAGCTGCTGCACCAGCGCGTCCAGCGCCGCGTCTCCATCGTGCAGCACTTGGCCCAGCTCTTGCGCGCTGAAATGTGCCGTCACGTTGGCCGCACCCAGCAGGCCACTCAGCTTCGCCGACGTGATGCCGCCGGCATGCAGGAAGCCCGTGCCCGTGACCGTTACGTCCGTGCCCGCGTCGAAGCTGAAGCC
>JAEYPG010000561.1 GCA_023410975.1 Pseudomonadota bacterium | reverse complement strand
GCCTGCTCAACACCGAGCCCGTGGACTTCCTCATCGGCAACACCTACGGCAAGTACCTCGAGCGCGACTGCGGCACCCCGCTCATCCGCCTGGTCTTCCCCATCTTCGACCGCCACCACTACCACCGATTCCCCACCTGGGGCTACGACGGCGGCCTGCGCCTGCTCACCATGCTGCTCGACGAGTTCTTCGAAACCCTCGACGCCAACACCATCGTCCCGGGCAAGACCGACTACAGCTACGACATCATCCGCTGATCTCCAGCGGCTTCCCGGCCCGCACGGCACGGTCTTCGCGACCAAGCCCTGCGGGCCTTTCTATTGGCCCCTCAAACAAGGAGACTTCCATGGCCAACGTGACTTTCTCGTCCCCGAGCATGAAGAAGGACGTGACGGTGTATGCCGTTGCGGGCGATACCCAGACGCTTCTTGCCGTCGCGCAGGCGCACAAGGTGCCCGTGCACTTCGAATGCGAGAACGGCGAGTGCGGCTCCTGCGCGGTGGAGGTGACCGTGCTGTCGAACAAGGCGCCCTGCGCCGTGGCGCTGACCGAGAAGGAGAAGGTGGCTCTGCGCCTGGCGGGCAAGATCACGCCGGAGCAGATCGCCGAAGCCGAGAACACCGACGCGCCGCCGCCCTACCGGCTGGCCTGCCAGTTCATCGTGCGCAACGAGGACATCCTGGTGAAGTTCTGAGTCACGCGCCGTAGGGCGCGGACGGCTTCAAGGGTGGCGCCACGCGCCACCCTTTCTTCCACTGCCAGCGCCGGTCGTCACAACCACCCCGCCTTCCTGAAGCGCCGGTACAGCAGCACGCAGGTCAGCAGGATGGTGCCCAGCGCCAGCGGGTAGCCGTATTTCCACTGCAGCTCCGGCATGTGCTCGAAGTTCATGCCCCAGATGCCGGCGAAGGCGGTGGCCGCGGCGAAGATGCCGGCCCACGCGGCAAGCTGCTTGGTGATCTCCGACTCCTCGATGGTCACCATGGAGAGGTTGACCTGGATCGCCGTGCCGATGGTCTCGCGCAGCGTGTCGAGGCTGGCGTTGATGCGCAGCAGGTGGTCGTACACGTCGCGGAAATACTCGCGGTTGCCCTCGCACACCGCCGGCACCCGGCCGCGCCAGAGCTTGCTCACCGCCTCCAGCAGCGGCGTCACGGCATGGCGCACGGTCATGATGCGCTGCTTGAGGTTGTAGAGCTGGCGGATGTTCTGGCGCGCCGAGCCGGACTCGAAGATCTGCGCCTCCAGCGCCTCCAGCTCGGTTTCCATCATGTCGATGAGCGGGAAGTAGCGGTCCACCACCGCGTCCAGCAGCCCGTAGAGCACGAAACCCGCGCCATGCCGAAGCAGGTGCGGCTCCTGTTCGGCGCGCTGGCGCACCCCGAGCAGGCTGTGGCGGCTGCGGTTGCGCACCGAAAGCACGAAGTTGCGGCCCACGAAGACGTCCACCTCGCCGAGCTCCAGTTCGTCCAGCACGTTGATCTCCACGGTGTGCATCACCACGAAGAGCTGGTCGCCGTATTCCTCGACCTTGGGACGCTGCTGGCCGTGGCTCGCGTCCTCCACTGCCAGGTCGTGCAGCCCGAATTCGCGCTGCATGGTGGCCAGTTCCTCGTCGCTGGCGTCGCGCAGCGCGACCCACACGAAGCAGTCCGGCCGCTGGACGTAGCGGCTGATGTCCTCGACCGGGATGTCGGAGAGCTTTTTCCCCTCCTGATAGGCGACGCAGTTGATGAGCATGGCGGCAAGCTTCCTGGGCAACCCGCCATTCTTGCGCATCGTGAAACACGTCCTGTCCAGGACGGGGCCCGCGCCCAGCCGGCCGCACCCGCGCCGGCGCATGTCGCGATTGTCGAGAACCTTCCAAGACGCAGCCGCCAAACCGCTGCCGCACGGCCGCTTTGTTCCAGATCATGCGGCGCATGCCCTGGCACCGAACCTGCATAGGCCCCTGCGCACGCCCAGGAGAACCCATGTTGCCCAGCCTCAAGGACAAGATTGCACAGGTCTTCGACGAGCCCGGTTGTGAGCACAACCAAGGCAAGGAAGAGAAGGCGCGCAAGAAGGGCTGCACCAAGCAGCTCACCCCCGGCGCCGCCGCCGGTGGCTGCGCCTTCGACGGCGCCAAGATCGCGCTGCAGCCCATCGTGGACGTGGCCCACCTCGTGCACGGCCCCATCGCCTGCGAGGGCAACGCGTGGGACAACCGGCACAGCGCCTCCTCGGGTTCGGAAATGTACCGGCTGGGCTTCACCACCGACATCAACGAGCTCGACGTCATCTACGGCGCCGAGAAGCGTCTGTTCAAGGCCATCCGCCAGATCCTGGACGAGAAGGACCCGGCCGCGGTCTTCGTCTACCAGACCTGCGTCACGGGCCTCATCGGCGACGACATCGAGGCCGTGTGCAAGCGCGCCAGCGAGAAGTTCGGAAAGCCGGTGATCCCGGTCAATGCGCCGGGTTTCGCGGGCCCCAAGAACCTCGGCAACAAGCTCGGCGCCGAGGCCCTGCTGGACTACGTGATCGGCACCGTTGAGCCCGAGACCACGACCCCCTACGACATCAACATCATCGGCGAGTACAACCTCTCCGGCGAGCTGTGGCAGGTCAAGCCGCTGCTCGAAGCGCTGGGCATCCGCGTCCTGAGCTGCATCTCCGGCGACGGCCGCTACCGCGAGGTGGCCAGCGCGCACCGCGCCAAGGCCAACATGATGGTGTGCTCGAAGTCGATGATCAACGTCGCCACGCGCATGCAGCAGCGCTGGAACATCCCGTACTTCGAAGGCTCCTTCTACGGCATCTCGGACATGAGCACCACGCTGCGCGAGATCGCGCGGCTGCTGGTGGAGCAGGGGGCCGGTGCCGAGCTCAAGGACCGCACCGAGGCGCTGATCGCAGTGGAGGAGGCGCGCGCCTACGAGCGCATCCGCGCCTACCGCCAGCGCCTCACGGGCAAGAAGGTGCTGCTGATCACCGGCGGCGTGAAGAGCTGGTCGGTGGTATCGGCGCTGCAGGAAGCCGGCCTGGAAGTGGTGGGCACCAGCGTCAAGAAGAGCACCAGGGAAGACAAGGAAAAGATCAAGGAGATCATGGGCGACGACGCGCACATGATCGACGACCTGAGCCCGCGCGAGATGTACGCCATGCTGCGCGACGCCAAGGCCGACATCATGCTCAGCGGCGGCCGCAGCCAGTTCGTGGCCCTCAAGGCGCGCATGCCCTGGATGGACATCAACCAGGAGCGCCACCACGCCTTCGCCGGCTACGAGGGCATGGTCACCATGATCGCCGAGATCGACAAGGCGCTCTTCAACCCCGTGTGGCAGCAGGTGCGTGCTCCTGCGCCCTGGGAAGACACCGCCGAAGCGGGGCTTCCGGTCTGAAGCCCCGCCAAAACTGGAGCACGCCATGGCACTGGTCACCGAATCCAAGAAAGCCGCCGCCGTCAACCCGCTCAAGATGAGCCAGCCGCTGGGCGCGAGCTACGCCTTCATGGGCCTGGCCTCGTGCATGCCCGTGATGCACGGATCGCAGGGCTGCACCTCCTTTGGCCTGGTGCTGCTGGTGCGCCACTTCAAGGAGGCCATCCCGCTGCAGACCACGGCGATGAACGAGGCCACCACCATCATGGGCGGCTACGACAACCTGGAGAAGGCGCTGCTGAACATCCGCTCGCGCGCCAAGCCCAAGCTGATCGCCATCTGCTCCACCGGCCTGACCGAGACCAAGGGCGATGACGTCGAGGCGTTCATCCGCCTGGCGCAGGCCAAGCACCCGGAGCTCAGGGACACGGCAGTGGTGTACGCCTCCACGCCCGACTACGTGGGCGCCTTCCAGGACGGATGGGCCGCGGCCGCGGCGGCGCTGGTGTCGAGCCTGCCGCGCGAGAACGAGCCCAAGGTCGCGGGCAAGGTGGCGGTGCTGCCGGGCTGCCACCTCACCCCGGGCGACATCGAGGAGCTGCGCGAGACCGTCGAATCCTTCGGCCTGCAGCCGGTGTTCGCGCCGGACGTTTCGGGCTCGCTGGACGGGCACATCCCGGAGGCCTGGCTGGGGCACACGCTGGGCGGCACCACGCTGGAGGAGCTGCAGGCGCTGGGTGGCGCGGAACACGCCATCGCCATCGGCGAGCAGATGCGTCCGGCCGCCGAGGCGCTGCAGGCGCGCTGCGGCGTGCCGTTCACGCTGTTCGACCGCCTCACCGGGCTGACGGCCTCCGACGCGCTGGTGAAGCTCCTGAGCCAGCTCAGCGGGCGCCCGGCGTCCATGAAGCTGCGGCGCCAGCGCAGCCAGCTCGTGGACGCGATGCTGGACGGCCACTTCCACTTCGGCAACGTCAAGGTGGCGCTGGGCGCGGAGCCCGACCTGCTGTGGTCCGCCGGCAGCTTCCTCGCCGAGATGGGTGCCGAGCTGACCGTGTGCGTGACCACCACCAAGTCGCCTCTGTTGGAGCGCATGCCCACGGCCGAGGTGCACATCGGCGACCTGGAGGACCTGGAGCGCAGCGCTCAGGCGACGGGCTGCGACCTGTTGATGACGCACTCGCATGGCCGCCAGGCCGCGCACCGCCTGAACAAGCCGCTGTTCCGGCTCGGCATCCCGATGTTCGACCGCATCGGCAATTCGCACATCTGCCATGTCGGCTACCGCGGCAGCCGCAACTTCGTCTACGAGGTCGGCAATCTCCTGATGGACCAGATTCACCATGCAAGCCCCGACGACTGGCTGCTCACGCCTGCGGCCCGGGCCGCGGCCGCCGGTTTGGCGCAGCCTGCCGCATCGAGCGACGACGTTGCCGAGATCGGCCTTTGAACCGTACCGAACCCCAGAGGAGTACCCGCCCATGAAAGTTGCCTTTGCCACCCAGGACCAGCAGCGCGTGGACGCGCACTTCGGCTGGGCCAAGCACCTGGCCGTCTACGAGGTGACAGCCGACAGCTGCACCTTCGTCGAGGACTTCGCCTTCGGCGACAACCTGGCCGAGGACGGCGACGAGGACAAGCTCGCGCCCAAGCTGGCCGCCATCGGCGACTGCGCCATCGTCTACGTGGCCGCCATCGGCGGCTCGGCGGCGGCCCGCGTCGTGGCCAGCGGCATCCACCCGGTGAAGGTCACCGGCCCGGACCCGATCCAGGAGATCCTTGAAAAGCTCCAGGTGGTGCTCAAGGGAACGCCGCCGCCGTGGCTGCGCAAGGCGCTGCTCAAGGGCCAGGAAAAGACCTTCGATTTCGACGAGGAAGAGGTGAACCAATGAGCGAAGTGCAGGAGCAGGGCGCCGACGAGGCGCTGCTGCAGGACCGCTTCATCCGCGAGCTGATCAAGCAGCTGCGCGCGCAGGACACGCACGGCACCTGGGAAGGCAAGAGCGACCTGAAGCTGCTGGAGCCCTACATCATCACGGCCGAGCAGCGGCGCCAGATGCCGATGATGGGCGACCCGGACCCCGAGACGCTGTGGCGGCTGGACCTGTTCCACAACGCCATCGGCCTGGCCATCGAGCGTGCCACGGGCTGCATGGTCTCGCCCATGATGAAGATGAGCCACGAAGGCTTTGGCCGCGCCGTGCTCACCACGGGGCGCCTCATCGTCGTCAACCGCTACCTGCGCGACGTTCACCGCTTCGGCTATGCCTCGCTGCAGAAGCTGGCCGAGGCGGGCAACAAGCTCGTGGACGAGGGCGTTTCGATGATCGAAAAGTACAAGGAGGTAGCGACCTATGGCTGACATCGACGCCCTGAAGGCCGAGGTCAAGAAGCTCAATGCCAAGGCCACGCAGGCCAAGATGGACCTGCACGATCTCAGCGAGGAGCTGCCCACCAACTGGGAGCGCATTCCCGAGGTGGCCCGCATCGCGCACGAGGCGCACGAAGCCCTGGTGGCCGCGCGCGCCAGGCTCGCCGCCGCGCAGGCAGCGGCCTGAAACAGCCGGCCCGGCCGGAAGAGGAATCCGTTCGGGCTGAGCTTGTCGAAGCCCCGCCGCCCGAAAGGTTGCAGACGCTTCTACAAGCTCAGGGCGAACCAACCAAGCGACAACAGAGACTGTCATGAGCAATTTCAGCGTCACCATGCCTTCGGGCGAAAGCTGGACTCCTAATTTCGTCGAGTCCATCAACGAGGACAAGTGCATCGGCTGCGGCCGCTGCTTCCGCGTCTGCCCGCGGGGCGTGCTGGAGCTCATCGGCCTGGACGAGGACGGCGAGCGCATCGGCCTGGACCCGGACGGCGACGATGACGAAGAATACGAGAAGAAGGTGATGACCATCGCCCACAAGGAGCTGTGCATCGGCTGCACGGCCTGCTCCAAGATCTGTCCGAAGAAGTGCTACACGCACGCTCCGGCGACGGTGTGACCATGCTGGCCCAGCAGCGCTTCCTCCCCCAGCCGCTGCCGCTGGCCATCGCCCGGCGCGCCTCGCGTGGCGACGAGGTGCAGGATGTGGTGGCACTGCTGCTGGACCATTCGGATACTGCGGCCGGCACGCCGGCCGAGATCGCGCACATGGCCGAAACCATCGCGGTGGCCTGCCTGGGGGACAACCACCTGTGGCAGGACCTGCAACTGGCCAACCGCGCCGAGCTCTCGGCGCTGATGAAGCACTGGTTCCCGGTGCTGGTGGCACGCAACGCCGGCGACATGAAGTGGAAGAAGTTCCTCTACAAGCAGCTGTGCGAGCGCGAGGAGATCTTCGTGTGCAAGGCGCCGAGCTGCGCCGTGTGCAACGACCATCCGGTGTGCTTCGGGCCGGAAGCCTGACCCTGCCCCGCGGTCGCTGCGCCGTAGCGTCGGCACAGGGCATCGCGTGGCAGCAAACGCCGTGGCGCCGAGGACTGTGTTGCCCCCGCAGACAAAAAAAGAGCCGCCCGTAGGCGGCTTGAAGCTCCCGTGGCGGCCGGCCGTCGCCTCGGCCGGCCAGACCTCAGAACGGTTGAGGACGCGGCGTGGCGTCGGTGCTCGGCGGCAGGATGGGCAGCGCGAACTTGGGCTGCTCCCCGGTGAGCGTCTTGAGGAAGGCGACGATCTGGGCGTTCTCCGCGGCCGTGAAGGTGCGGCCGAGCTGCAGCCGGCCCATGGTGTCCACGGCCTGCGTCAGCGTGGCGGCCTCGCCGTCGTGGAAGTACGGATAGGTGAGCTCCACGTTGCGCAGCGTGGGTACTTTGAAGTTGAAGCGGTCGGCGTCCTTGCCCGTCACGGCCACGCGGCCCTCGGCCGGGCTGCTGGCGGTGTAGGGCGCCACCACGCCCATCTTCTGGAACGAGTTGCCGCCCACCGCCGGGCCGTTGTGGCAGGCGGTGCAGCCGCTTTCCTTGAACAGCTTGTAGCCCCCGAGCTCGTCCTTGGTGAGCGCGTCCTTCTTGCCCATGAGCCACTGGTCGAAGCGCGAGTTGGGCGTGACCAGCGTCTCCTCGAAGGCGGCGATGGCCCTGGTAACGCCGTCGATGGTTACCGCGTCATCCTTGAACACCTTCTTGAATTCAGCCTTGTAGGCTGGGATGGAGTAAAGCACGTCCACCGCCAGCTCATGCGTGAAGGCCATCTCGCCAGGGTTGGCGATGGGGCCGCCGGCCTGGTCCTTCAGCGTCTTGGCGCGGCCGTCCCAGAACTGCGCCAGGTTGAAGCTGGAGTTCAGCACCGTGGGCGCGTTGATGGGCCCTTTCTGCCAGTTGTGGCCGATGGAAGTCTTGAGGTTGTCGGTGCCGCCCATGCTCAGGTTGTGGCACGAGTTGCAAGAGATGAAGCCCGACTTGGACAGGCGGGGATCGAAGTACAGCTTCTTGCCCAGCTCCACCAGCGCCGGGTCCCCGGGCTTGGCCGCCTTGATCGGCTGGATGGGCTCGCCGCCTGCCGCACCCGCGGCCTGCGCGGCCCCGGCGAAGACGAATGCAACGGCAAGAGCGAGGGGCTTGACGGTACTGATCATGGTGATCTCCGCGATTTTGGTTGTTGACACAACATTCAGAGGGCGCATCTGCAGTGCAGCAGGCCCTCTCCGAATAACGCGAAGTCATTGCATCACCAGCCGGTACAGCGGTTCATGACGAGCATCAACATCGGGCAGCCAGATGGGCACGCAACTGACCTGCGTCAAAACCACACCACGGCAGGGATATGCGTGGCGCGCATCGGTGCGCCGCCGCACGCTGGCGGTGCACCCCGGCGCGGAAATTGCGTCTGAATGCGCATCATGTTCACTGCCCCACTGTTCACGCTGATCCAGGAAGCCGGCGAAAGCGTGCTGCTGCTGGTCGAGGATCTGCAGGAGCCCGAGTTCCTGCGCTCAAGGCTCACGCGCGCCGAGGTGCTGCGCCAACTCGGGACCATGGCCGACACGCTGGCCGCGCTGCCCGAAGCCGCGCGCGCGGCCATGCCCGAGGTCGACTGGGAAGGCTGGTGCGGCACGGCGCTGGCGCTGGGCGGAGGCGAGGGCGCCGCGCGCGACGACGCGGCATGGTTCGCGGCGCGCTCGCTGGTACCGGCCACGCTTTCATGGATGCGCCTGTACCGCCACAGCGAGCCGGTGCTGTTCGACGACCAGCCCTGAAGCCGGGGCGCGTTCGCCGCGAATCGGCCGGCGCGCTGCGCCAGCCCCGTCCCGAGCTGGAATCGCGGGCGCGTTGCAGACCCTACAAACCCGACACCAGCCGCATGGCGCAAACCGCGCCTGGACCTGCCGCGACCCCATCTGGATTGATAAGCCTTTGATGCAACGCAACTTTCAGCACTGACCCAGGGTTGGCACGGTCCATGCGAAGACCCAGGCAACGCAGCAGGGGAACCCACTTATGGACAGCGCCAAGCCGATCTACCTGGATTACGCAGCCACCACGCCCGTCGACCCGCGGGTGGTGCAGCAGATGGTCCCCTACCTCTACCAGCAATTCGGCAATCCGGCCTCGCGCAGCCATGCCTACGGCTGGGCCGCGGAAGAGGCGGTGGAAATCGCCCGCGAGCACGTGGCCGCGCTCATCAACGCCGACCCGCGCGAGATCGTGTGGACCTCCGGCGCCACCGAATCCAACAACCTCGCCATCAAGGGCGCGGCGCAGTTCCACCGCAGCCGCGGCAAGCACCTTGTCACCGTCAAGACCGAGCACAAGGCGGTGCTGGACACGATGCGCGAGCTGGAGCGCGAAGGTTTCGAAGTCACCTATATGGATGTCCAGGAGGATGGCCTGCTGGACCTCGCCGCGCTGGAGGCGGCGCTGCGCCCGGACACGATCCTGGTGTCGGTGATGTGGGTGAACAACGAGATCGGCGTGGTCCAGGACATCCCCGCCATCGCCGCCATGTGCCGCGCCCGCGGCATCCTGTGCCACGTGGACGCGGCGCAGGCCAGCGGCAAGGTCGAGATCGACCTGCAGGCCGTGCCGGTGGACCTGCTGAGCCTGTCGGCGCACAAGACCTACGGCCCCAAGGGCATCGGCGCGCTGTTCGTGCGCCGCAAGCCGCGCGTGCGCATCGAGGCGCAGATCCACGGCGGCGGCCACGAGCGCGGCATGCGCTCGGGCACGCTGCCCACGCACCAGATCGTCGGCATGGGCGAGGCGTACCGGCTGGCCAAGGACAGCATGGGCCGCGAGAACGAGCGCATCCGCGCGCTGCGCGACCGGTTGCTGGCGGGCCTGCAGGACATCCCGGCCGTGCGCTTCAACGGCAGCCTTGAGCAGCGCGTGCCGCACAACCTCAACATCAGCTTCGAGTTCGTCGAGGGCGAGTCGCTGCTCATGGGCATCAAGGGCGTGGCCGTGTCCTCGGGCTCGGCCTGCACCTCCGCGAGCCTGGAGCCCAGCTACGTGCTGCGCGCGCTGGGCATGTCGGACGAGGTGGCGCACAGCTCGATCCGCTTCTCCGTGGGCCGCTTCACGACCGAGGCCGAGATCGATGCCGCCGTCGCGCAGGTGCGCGCCACCGTGGAGCGGCTGCGGTCCCTGAGCCCGCTGTGGGAGCTGCACCAGGCCGGCATCGACCTCAACACCATCCAGTGGGCCGAGCACTGAGCCCGCGCCCACCGCAAACGCACACCGACCAGACCAGGAGCACCTCACATGGCATACAGCGACAAGGTCATCGACCACTACGAGAACCCGCGCAACGTCGGCAGCCTGGAGGCTGACGACAGCGTCGGCACCGGCATGGTGGGCGCGCCGGCCTGCGGCGACGTGATGAAGCTGCAGATCAAGGTGAATCCCGACACCGGCGTGATCGAGGACGCCAAGTTCAAGACCTACGGCTGCGGCTCGGCCATCGCGTCGAGCTCGCTGGTCACGGAGTGGGTCAAGGGCCGCACGCTGGAGCAGGCGCTGTCCATCAAGAACACCGCCATTGCCGAGGAGCTGGCGCTGCCGCCGGTGAAGATCCACTGCTCGATCCTGGCCGAGGACGCCATCAAGGCCGCCGTGGCCGACTACCGCGCGCGCCGCGCGCCCGTCACCGAGCAGGTGGCCTGCGCCAGCAGCAAAGACTGATTCCCGCCCCGCCCCCGTCCCACAC
>JAEYPG010000341.1 GCA_023410975.1 Pseudomonadota bacterium | reverse complement strand
ATGTGGGCTGGTGGGTCGAGAAGGGCATCCGTGAGGCGGCCGACAGTCGCTTTCACACGGTCATCGAGACCACCATGCGCCAGCCGGCCGTCGTGGCGCGAACCGTGAATACCTTCGCCGCCCGCGGGGGACTTCTACAAACCGGATCGGGCGATCTGCGCCGGCCTCGAGCTGGACTTGATGACGGTGAGCGCGCCGTTGCGAACCACCGGAGGCGTTCAGTAGCGGCTTGGCAGCGGCTGTTCGAGCACCCCGATGTGCGCGGTGACGCCGTTCGGTGGCGTTGCCGCACGCTTCCTGCCCATCACGCGGGCACCACGCCGGCTTGGTCGAGCATGACCAAGCGCCGTGCGTTGTAGACAGCGCACTTGAGCGCGATGGCCAGCTCGTTGCGCGCCAGCGTCACCGCCCTGACGACCTGGCCACCCATGTGACGCAGTTGCCCAAACACATGCTCGACCCGCGCGCGGGTGCGGTTGATGGCCTTGTTGCGCGCCTGTGCCCGCTCGCCGAGCTTCTTGCCCGGCTTGGCCTTGCGTGCGATGCCGTCCTTCCAGCCGCGCTCGGCCAGCACCTGGCGGTTGGCGTCGTGGTCGTAGCCCCGGTCGGCCAACAGCCGCGCAGTAGTGTTGGCGCGGTCGATGATGTCAGGCAGCGTCTTGCCGTCATCCACGTTGGCGGGCGTGACCTTCCAGCGCCGGATGAGCTTCCAGCGCGCATCCACGTTGGCGTGCAGCTTGTAGCCGTGGAAGCTCTTCTTGTGCTTCTTCGTCCAGCGCGCATCGGCGTCCTTGTGAGCCGCCTTCTTCGCACTCCAGTCCTCGGGCTTGCTGCCCTGGTAGACCTGCGCCTTCTCGTCCTTGGTCAGGTGCTGGATGGGCGCGCGCACGATGGTGGCATCCACGATTTGCCCGCCGCGCGGAATGTAGCCGTGGGCCTGAAGTTGCTGCTGCACGGCGTCGAAGATGGCCCGCGCACCCAGCCCGCCCTGGGCCAGGCGCTGCTTGAATAGCCAGACGGTGCGCGCGTCTGGGATGCGCAACTCGTCGGCCAGACCACAAAACCGCTGGAAGCTACGCCGGTCTAGCAACTGGTGCTCGGTATCCTCGTCCGAGAGGTTGTAGAGCGCCTGTAGAAACAGCACGCGCACCATCGTCTCGGTCGGGTACGGCGGACGGCCACCCTTGCTACGGTCAGGACGTGGGCAGGCGGCGTCCACCGCCGCAGCCACCTTGCCAAAGTCCACCAGCTCGGCCATGCGCTCCAGGCTGCCCGTGTACTGCTGCAGCTTCTGGTCGCGGTGGTGCTGCACAAACATGTCCCCCGTCACGCCGACTGTCTCCGTTGCTTGCTCAACCGGCAATCATGCCGGATTTCTAGAAACTCCCCTGGGAGGCGACGAGTTCATGCTGGTGCTCAGCCTCACCAACGTCGCCGCGGTGCAGCGTACGCTCCAGCACGTGCTGGAGCTGCTGGCGCAGCCCTTCACGCTGAACGGACAGCCATCGCACGTGACGGCCAGTGCCGGCACGGCGCTGTACTCGGACCACGGCGTCACGCCCGAGCACCTGGTGCGCGGCCTTCCATGCGATGTACCGGGCCAAGCGTCTGGGCAAGGGCCGCGTGTGCGTGGCCGGCGACGGCATCGATCGCCCGGCGGCACAGGAGGCGTTGCTGGAGGAGCTACGCACCGCGCTGGACACCGAGCAGCTGGTCCTGCACTACCAGCCCAAGGTCTGCGCCCGAACACGACGCCCCCTGGGTACCGAGGCCCTGGTGCGCTGGTAGCATCCCCGGCGCGGACTGATCCCGCCGGGAGCCTTCCTGCCGGCCGTGGTCGGCACACCGCTGGAAATCGATCTCGACCGCTGGGTGCTGCGCACGGCAGTCGCTCAGTGGGTCCGCTGGCGCGCGGCCGGACGTGGCCTGCACGTGGCCGTCAACGTCTCAGCCGCAACGCTTGCGCTGCCCGACTTGGCTGGCTCCATCGCCGAGATGGCGCGCGTAGCTGCACCAGATCGGGTCCTCCCGCTCACTGGCCTGGAGCTGGAGGTGCTGGAAACCGCCGCGCTTGCCGATCTGGATGCCGCCAGCCGGGGCATCGAGTGCTGAGCGGCGCACGGCATCTCCTTCGCGCTGGACGACTTCGGCACCGGCTATTCCTCACTGAGCTACTTGCAGCGACTGCCCGTGACCACGCTCAAGCATGGCTGGACTCCGGCGCCGGATCGAATGGTGTTCTGGAAACGATCCACCAGCGGTCCAGGAGCGACATCACGGGAGGTGACTCATGAACTTCAACGAGTGGACGGCCGCCGGTGGCGCCACAGTTCCCGGCCAAGCGCACGTTGCGCGTGCTGGTCGTGGACGACATCGCGCTCAACCGTGAATTGTTGCGCGCGCTACTGCAACACGTGGGTTCACGTGGTGGAGGAGATCGACAACGGCGAGCTGGCGGTCGAGCGCGTAGCCTTGCGCCTGGCTTCAACGGCGCGCTTCAGCTGCTTCTGACCACACGCCGCGCAGGGCTCGCGCCCCCGTTTCTGGCCAGTCCCCCGGGCCTGCTCCCTGGCGCCCTGGTGGGGGTCGGAGCTGCCGACGTAGGCGTGCGTGTGCCCATGGCAAGCCACCTGCTGCACCAGCTTCGAAGCCACGACGGCGAGGTTGCGCACGCCCTCCTTTTCGGGCAACGCCCGGATGTAGCCGGCGTCAACGGCCAGCTCGATCTGCGGTCCCTGCGCCGGTTGCTGTTCTATGGCTGGCCGTCGTGACCGGCGGGGCCGACGCACAGATGTCCGGGCCACCAGTTGGATCTCTGCCTCCAAGCCCTGGCCGGTGTGCCGGACATTGACCTTCATGCCCGAAACGGCAGGCTGCGGCCTGCCGGGAACGCATCGCGCAAGAAGGTCTGCGCCTGCCGGTACGACATCACCCAGGACGAGAGGGGCGAATGGATATCGGCAATGACGACGAGGCCAAGTGCCATGTGACGTGGCCGCGCAGCGGCTTTGGCCTATGCTGCCGTGTATGAACTTCAACGCGTCCACGCCCGTGCAAGCGTGCACCCTCCTGCGAGCCGCCCTTTGGGCGCGTTCGCCGCGGCGGGTGCTGCGCACAAGCACCGCGCGCGCGGCGCGGCTCCTCCAGCCGGCCGCACTTCCTTAAGCCCGGCGATCGATCTCCACCTTCCGCGCAACGCTTCGATCGCCGGGCCCCTCGCCCAGCGCTTTGGCGAGCGTCTGCGATCCGCAGCGGCTCGCCGCCTTGCGACAGGAGGGCTTCATGGAGGTCTTGATGTACGACGACCGCACGCTTGCCGAGCTGGATCGCGTTCGCCTTGCGCGCCTCGTGCGCAGTAGGAGCCCGCACGACGGGCCGCGGTTCGAGTGCCCCATCGACGCCATGCTCGACACCGCGCAGCTGGTGTCTTCACGCGAAGTGGCGCCGGACATGGCGACGATGTACTCGCACGTCGAACTGAGGGACGACGCCACTGGCCGAAGGTACCGCCTGACCGTCTGCCATCTGTCGGATGCCGACCCGCAGGCGGGCTTCGTCTCGGCGCTGTCTCCAGTCGGCGCGGCCGTGCTCGGCTTGCGTGTCGGTGACTTCGCACGTTGGCGCCTGCCGAACGGCAAGGAGGCTGCGGCCCGGGTGACCGGGCTGCTCTTCCAGCCCGAGGACTGCGGCGACTACACGTCGTAGCGCCACCCCCTTGCGCGTTGCGTGACGCTGCCCGTCGGGCGGCGATGGGCACGTACGTCCGATCGGCATGCGAGGCATGCCATCTCACCATCGGAGGAATGCAATGACTCGGTTCACATCCATCCTTGTGGCCATGAACTTCGCCTCGCGCCACGCGGTGCGCCGGGCGGCCTCGATCGCCGC
>JAEYPG010000239.1 GCA_023410975.1 Pseudomonadota bacterium | reverse complement strand
CGCGGACACCGATGCGGCCACGGATGCGTGCGAGGCGCCGCGGGCCGTGATGGCCGAGCCAGACGCCATGGCGGCGCCCACGGCGGCCGGCGCAGCCCGCGAGGTTGCAGCCGCACCCTTCAACGCGTGCGGCGCCATGCGCGACCGCGCCGACGTGCTGCGCTGCCTCGATGGGCTGTGCCGCTGGTTCCGCGAGCACGAGCCCAGCCATCCGGCGCCGCTGCTGCTGGAGCGCGCGCGGCGCTGGGTCGAGATGGACTTCATGAGCCTGCTGCGCGACCTGTCGCCGCAGGCCGTGGAAGACGCCGAGCGGCTGCGCGGCCTGGCTGCGGCTGATTGAGGCGCCGCAATCCGGACCTTTCCCACCCCTGAGAGCCTGAAGGAGACCCCCATGTCCCACGACAGTGGCCAGAAGTTCATTGGCCGCAACCGCGCCCCGCGGGTGCAGATCGAGTACGACGTCGAGCTCTACGGCGCCTCGCGCCAGGTCGAGCTGCCTTTCGTGGTCGGCGTCATGGCCGACCTCAGCGGCCGCCCGGCGCAGCCGCTGCCGCCCATCGAGCAGCGCAAGGCGCTGGAAATTGACGTCGACAACTTCGACGAGCGCATGCGCGCCATGGCCCCGCGCGTGGCCTTCAGCGTGCCCAACACGTTGGGCGGCGAGGGGCTGCTGGCGGTGCAGATGGAGTTCCGCAGCCTGGACGACTTCTCGCCCGGCGCCGTCGCGCGCCAGGTCGAGCCGCTGCGCCGGCTGCTGGCCGCGCGCACCCATCTGGCCGACCTGCTGGCCTACATGGACGGCAAGGCCCAGGCCGAGGAGCTGCTGAGCCGCGCCCTGAAGGACCCCGCGCTGCTGCACGCCCTGGGCCGCCCGCAGCCACCCGCGCTGCCGGCCGAGTGACGCACTGGTTCACAGACCAACCCGATGGAGACACCCACCATGGCATCCCTGCAGACCCTGGAGGCCGAGCCGCTCGTGCGCAGCGCCGACGCGCCGCCGGCGGACTTTTCCGAGCAGCTCCTCAGCGGCTTCACGCCTACCTCCGAGAGCGCGCGCCACGCCGTCTCGACCGCGCTGTGCGTGCTGGCCGAGCAGGCGCAGGCGCATGCGCCGCTGGTCGGCGACGAGGCGCGGCAGACCATAGAGGCCATCGTCGCCGCACTGGACCGCAAGATCGGTGAGCAGGTCAACGAGATCCTGCACCACCCGGATTTCCAGGCGCTGGAGGCGTCCTGGCGTGGCCTGCACCACCTGGTGACCCACACCGAGACAGACGAGCGGCTCAAAATACGCGTGCTCAACCTGTCCAAGAAGGAGCTGCAGCGCACGCTGCGCAAGTACAAGGGCACGGCCTGGGACCAGAGCCCGATCTTCAAGAAGATCTACGAGGAGGAGTATGGGCAGTTCGGCGGCGAGCCTTACGGCTGCCTGGTGGGCGACTACTGCTTCGACCACGGCCCGCTGGACACCGAGCTGTTGGGCGAGATGGCGCGCATTGCCGCCGCTGCGCACGCACCCTTCATCACCGCGGCGTCGCCGGCGCTGATGCAGATGCAGTCCTGGCAGGAGCTGGCCAACCCGCGCGACCTGAGCAAGATCTTCCAGACCCCTGAGTACGCCGCCTGGCGCGCGCTGCGCGAGTCGGAGGATTCGCGCTACATCGGCCTGGCGATGCCGCGCATGCTGGCGCGGCTGCCCTATGGCGCGGCCACCGACCCGGTGGACGACTTCGAGTTCGAGGAAGACGTGGAAGGCGGCGACCACCAGCGCTACGTCTGGGCCAACGCGGCCTATGCGATGGCAACCAACATCACGCGGTCCTTCAAGCTCCACGGCTGGTGCTCGCGCATCCGTGGCGTGGCCTCCGGCGGCGCGGTCGAGGGCCTGCCCGCCCACACCTTCCCGACCGATGACGGCGGCGTGGACATGAAGTGCCCGACCGAGATCGCGATCAGCGACCGCCGCGAGGCCGAGTTGGCGCGCAATGGCTTCATGCCGCTGGTGCACCGCAAGAATTCCAGCCTGGCGGCCTTTATTGGCGCGCAGTCGCTGCACAAGCCGCCTGAGTACGACAACCCCGAAGCCACCGCCAACGCGCAGCTCGCGGCGCGGCTGCCGTACCTGTTCGCCACCTGCCGCTTCGCGCACTACCTCAAGTGCATCGTGCGCGACCGCGTGGGCTCGTTTGCCGGGCGCGAGGAGATGCAGAGCTGGCTGGGGAGCTGGATCAGCCGCTACGTCGAGCCCAACCCCGCGATGGCTTCGGAAGAGGACAAGTCGCGCAAGCCGCTGGCCGCGGCCGACGTGGTGGTTGAGGAGGACCCGGCCAACCCCGGCTACTACGCGGCCAAGGTGTTCCTCAAGCCGCACTACCAGCTCGAAGGCCTGACTGTGTCCCTGCGCCTCGTGGCGCGACTGCCGGCGGCGCAGTCCTGATCCCTTGACCAGCCGGCTTTTCCCGACGACCCCTACCCCCACCCACCAGGAGCAGCACCATGATCATCATGAATCTCGAACCCATCAAAGGTGATTGCCAGATCAAGGGCTTCACCGACTGGATCACGCTCGACGACTGCAGCGTCGAGATCGCGCGCGAGCCCAAGGAGAGCAGCAAGACCGGCACGCAGGACTTGCAGCTGGGCATGCCCGAGTGCGGCGCCGTGTCCATCAAGAAGGCCGCGGACAAGGCCTCGGTGTACCTGCAAAAAATGGCCATCGGTGGCGGCGCGATCGGCAAGGACTGCAAGTGCCGCATCGTCTGGCTGGAGAGCGGCCTGGGCAAGGCCGATACCGCCAATTTTGACCAGTACATGGAGATGGAGCTCACGCGCCCGGTGATCAAGAGTTACTCGCTGGAGTCCAGCGGCGACGAGCGTCCCATGGAAAGCATCGAGCTCATCTACGCCAAGATCAAGATGAGCTACTTTGAGCGCCACCCCGACGACGGCAAGACCACCAAGCACGGCCCGCACGGCTGGGATCTGGTCACGGGCACACCCATCTCGGGCTGAACTGCCCGCCATGGCCGGCGCCCGCCAGCGGGTGCCGTCCGTTGTTTCCCGCGCAACGAGAAGGCTTCCCCATGTCCAGGACCATGCCCCCCGAACACTTGCAGCCCTCGCTGCTGGACCGCCTCACCGACGACGCGCCGCTCCAGGCACAGGAGCCGCGCCAGGAGCGCTTCTTCGGCGTGCGGCGCCTGCGCGAGGCGGTGCTGCGCGACCTGCGCTGGCTGCTCAACGCCAGCTGCCCCGTCGCCCTGGACGATGCGCACGCACCGGCCCTGGACGCCGGCGTGCTGGACTACGGGCTGCCCGCGCTGGCGGGGCGCTGCGCGTCCTCGCTGGATGTGGACCGGCTGGCGCTCCAGGTGCGCGACTGCGTGCGCCGCTTCGAGCCGCGCATCCTGCCCGCGAGCCTGAGCGTGCAGGTGCTCGGCCGCCCGCAGGACGGGGCGGGGCAGCAGCTGAGCATGCGCATCGAGGGCGAGCTGTGGGCGGTGCCGGCGCCGCTGCGCATCCTCGTCAACACCTGCTTCGACCTGGAGTCCGGCCGCGTCAGCGTGGACGACGGCGGCATCGCGCGCTGAAGGCCGGCCATGGACCCGCGCCTTCTTCACCACTACCACCGCGAGCTGCAGCACCTGCGTGACATGGCGGGCGAGTTCGCGGCCGAATACCCCAAGATCGCAGGCCGGCTGAGCCTGGACGGCTTCGAATGCGCCGATCCCTACGTGGAGCGGCTGCTGGAGGGCTACGCCTTCCTCGCCGCGCGCGTGCAGGTGAAGTTCGACAGCGGCTACGGACGCTTCACGCAGCATCTGCTGGAGACGGTGTGTCCTGGCCTGCTGGCGCCACTGCCCTCCATGCTGGTGGCCGAGCTGGAGCCCGCGTGGAACGACCCGGCGCTGGCATCCGGCCATGTCATTGCCCGCGGCACGGCGCTGCAGGCGCGTGTGGCGCCGGGCGAGCAGACGGGTTGCGAATTCCGCACCGCGCACGCGCTCACGCTGTGGCCGCTGCGGCTGGGCGAGGCCGAGTACCTGCCGCATCCGACGGCATTGCAGGCGCTTGGGCTGCCGGCGCAGGCGCTGGCGACGCGAAGGCCCGCCCAGGCCGGGCTGCGGCTGCGGCTGGAGGTCGGCGCGGGGCTGCACGCGTCGCAACTGGCGCTGCAGCGGCTGACGCTGTTCCTGCGCGGCGCGGACCGGCTGCCGGCGCGGCTGCACGAGCAGTTGCTCGGCCATGCTCTGGGCTTCGTGGTGCGCCCGGCCGGCGGCGTCGCGGGCGCAGCGCTGCTGCACGAGGCCCGCCACATCCGGCCCCTGGGCTTCAACGACGAGGAGGCGCTGCTGCCGGTGGACGCCCGGGTGTTCAGCGGCTATCGGCTGCTGCAGGAGTACTTCGCCTTCCCGAGCCGTTTCCACTTCGTCGCACTGGAGGGCCTGGCCGAGGCGCTGGCGTGCTGCAAGGGCAGCGCCTTCGAGATCGTCGTGCTCTTCGACCAGGCCGACCCGGCGCTGGAGCACACGGTGGATGCCTCGGCGTTCGCGCTGCACGCCGTGCCGGCGCTGAACCTGTTTCCGCGCCACGCCGACCGGCTGCTGCTGGAGGCGCGCGAGACCGAGCATCACCTGGTGGTGGACCGGCTGCGGCCGCTGGACTTCGAGCTGCATTCGGTGCTGTCGATAGCCGGGCATGGCGCGGGGGGGCCGGCGCGGCCGCTGCGCCCCTTCTACGCGCCGGGCCGCGACGGCGAGGCCCCCGGCGGCGGGTACTGGACGCTGCAGCGCCGCC
>JAEYPG010000181.1 GCA_023410975.1 Pseudomonadota bacterium | reverse complement strand
CCCCCCCCGCGGGGGCGGCACCACGTGCTGCGCACGCCGCGCTTCGAGATGCGCTTCGAGCGCCACGGGGAGTTCGTGAGCTGGCAGGTCAACCGCCCGCTGCACCTGCCCGGCGGCACGCCCGAGGACGGCGCGCTGGACGACCTGCTGGAACACGCCGCTGCCACCGAGCTGCTGCCCGCGGCCTTCGTGCGCGCGCTGGCGCCGCCCGAAGGGACGCCCATGATCGCCGCGGCCCACGTGCTGCTGCTGCAGGCCGACGAGGACAGCCTGCCGCGGCTGCGCCGGCGCATTTCCACGGCGCTGGGGAGCTGCAGCGGCGACCTGTGCGAGGACGGCGCGCCGCTGCTGGGCGCCGTCATCGCCGACGGGCAGGGCGTGGTCTTCACCGACCTGCGCCTGCGCGGCGACGGCTTCACGCGCTTCGTGCTGCTGGACATGGGGCTGCCCACCGACCAGGCCGCGCGCGAGGCGCAGCGGCTGTGCGAGATCGAGACCTACCGGATGCTGGCCATGCTGGGCTTCCCGGTGGCGCAGAAGGAAGCGGCGGCGCTGGCGAGCCTGGAGCGCACGCTGCAGCGCACCGTGGACGCCATGGCCAACGACGACCAGCTCGACGACGCCGCCGCGTTCGAGACGCTGACCAAGCTGGCCGCGGAGATCGAGCACGGCGCAGCGCGCACGCGCTACCGCTTCTCGGCCACGCGCGCCTACCACCAGATCGTGCAGCGCCGCCTGGCGGACCTGCGCGAGCGCCGCATCGAGGGCACGCAGACGCTCTCGGGCTTCTTCGGCCGCCGCTTCGCGCCGGCCATGGCGCTGTGCGAGAGCACCGACGCGCGGCTCACCGACGTGGCCGACCGCATCAACCGCGCCGTCAGCCTGGCGCGCGTGCGCGTGGAGGTGCAGCGCGAGGCGACCAACCAGGAGGTGTTCAAGCTGTTCGCCCACCGCCAGCAATTGCAGCTGCGGCTGCAGCAGACGGTGGAAGGCCTGTCGGTGGTGGCCATCAGCTACTACGCGCTGGGGCTGGTGGGCTACCTGGCCAAGGCGGCCAAGGGCGTGCCGGCGCTGGCCGCGGTCATGCCCCCGGCCGACGTGGTGGTGGGCCTGGCCGTGGCCCCGGTGGTCGGCGGCGTGTGGTGGTTCCTGAAGCAACTGCACAAGCGCCTGGGCGGACACTGATCGGACACCCACCCGGGGTGGGCACTTGGAATGCTCAGGGGATTGACAGAAGCGCACAGACCGACTTCTGGAGACATCCGCCATGCAGTACCCCAGCCGCGCCCCCTCGTTGGACAGTCCCGTGCCCGCCGCCTGCGCGCTGGCGGTGGGGCTGGCGCTGATCGTCTCGGGGCTGCAGCCCTACGACCGCATCGGCTGGCTGGCCGAGGCCGCGCCGGTGGCCGGGGTTGCGGCAGTGCTGGTGCTGAGCCACCGGCGCTTCGCGCTGACGCCGCTGAGCTACCTGCTGCTGACGCTGTTCGCGCTGGTGGTGCTCACCGGCGCGGCCTACAGCTTCCAGCGCGTGCCGCTGGGTTTCTGGCTGGAGGACGTGCTGGGCCTGTCGCGCAACCCGTACGACCGGCTGGGCCACTTCCTGCAGGGCTTCGTGCCGGCGATGGTGGTACGAGAGATGCTCCTGCGCCGCGCCTGGGTGACGCACCGAGGCGCGGCCGCCGTGCTCTCGGCCAGCGTGGCGCTGGCGCTGAGCGCCTGCTACGAGATCCTGCAATGGCGCCTGGCGCTGTTCTTCCAGCAGCCCCTGCAGGACTTCATGGGCATGCAGGGCGACCTGGGCGACAGCCAGGCCGACATGCTCATGGCGCTGCTGGGCGCGGTACTGGCGCTGGCGCTGCTGTCGCGGCTGCAGGACCGGCAGATGGCGGCGCGGCCCTGGACACGCCGGCACGCCGACCGGCGCAGCACGCCTCGCGGCCAGCCCGCTTGAACGTGCCCTTCCCGCTTCGCCGGACCCGCCCGGGCTGAGCGGCCCCGGCAGGCGGCTTGCCCCACAGGCAGGCCGCGCCGCCGGCGCCTGCCGTCGCGGGACCGTCGAGGAGCGAGGCGCGGCCAGGAGAAAAAGCCATGTCCGAACACGTCTACAAGCTCATCGAGCTGGTGGGGTCCTCCACCACCAGCACCGACGACGCGATCCGCAACGCCATCGAGACCGCCGCGCTCACGGTGCGCCACATCGACTGGTTCGAAGTGGTGGAAACGCGCGGCCACGTGGTGGACGGCCGCATCGGCCACTACCAGGTCACGCTCAAGGTGGGGTTCAGGCTGGCGCCCGAGACGCCGGCGGGCGATGAGGACGGCGGCGGCGGCGCGCAGGCCGGCGGGGTGAGCGGGATCGGCACGGCTTGATTCCAGTTCTTCGTTGGCACGGAAAGAAAACCCGTTCGGGCTGATACGGACCTGAAGTAATCGCCGGACGGTCCCTTTCCCGTTCGCCCTGAGCCTGTCGAAGGGCAGGCGCTCGGTTGCCGCCGCAGGGCTTCGACAAGCTCAGCCCGAACGGGTTCTTGTTGTTCAGGAATTACTTGTGGTCCGTATGAGCCTGTCGAAGCCCCCGGCTCAACCGGCCTACAGGCCCTTCGACAAGCCTGTCCTGAGCTTGTCGAAGGGCTCAGGGCGAACGGGGACCGTTCACTTCCGACTTGAAACTTGAAATGAAAACGGAAAGGCGGCCCAGGGCCGCCTTCTTCATGCCGTCTGCCCGCTGCCGGGCACGTGCTACAGCGCGCAGTGCACCGGCTTGGCGTCCACCAGCGTGGTGAGCAGCTTGGGGTCCAGCC
Organism: Pseudomonadota bacterium; assembly: GCA_023410975.1. Taxonomy (GTDB): domain Bacteria; phylum Pseudomonadota; class Gammaproteobacteria; order Burkholderiales; family Burkholderiaceae_C; genus Azohydromonas. Next base: position 22,047 of record JAEYPG010000181.1, on the reverse strand, counting down.
CGACCAGGTAGCCGCGCTTGCCGCCGTTGATGCAGATCTTCGGAAGCAGAAGGACGCTGGCCTCCACGAACACCGGCATCGCCTTCTTGGTGCCGAAGGGCGACGTGCCGCCCACCAGGTAGCCGCTGTGGCGCTGCGCCACCTCGGGCTTGCAGGGCTCCACGCTCTTGACGCCGATCTCCCGCGCCAGCGCCTTGGTGCTGACCTGCCGGTCGCCGTGCATGAGCACGATCAGCGGCTGCGCGCGCTCGTCCTGCATCACCAGCGTCTTGACCACGCTGTGCTCCTCCACGCCGAGCTGGCGCGAGGACTCGGCGGTGCCGCCGTGGTCCACGTACTCGTAAGGGTGCTCGGTGAAGCTCACGCCGTGGCGGCGCAGGAACTGGGTGGCGGGCGTCTCGCTGACGTGCTTGTCCTTCTTCGCCATGTTCTGCCTGTCGCGCCCCGCTTCACTGTGCCGGGTCGCGGTGCGACCAGCGGATGTCGTCGATGACCTTGAGCAGCTCCGGCGAGAGCTGCGTGTCCCAGGCGTCCAGGTTCTCGTCGAGCTGCGCCACGCTGGTGACGCCGATGACGGTGCTGGCCACGCGCCAGTTGCGGTAGCACCAGGCCAGCGCCAGCCGCGTGGGCGTGAGGCCGTTGGCGCGCGCCAGGGCGTTGTAGTGGCGCGCGGCCTGCAGTGCCTCGATGCGGCCCCAGCGCTGCTGCTTCATGGACTCGAACTGCGCCAGCCGGCCGGGGTTGTCCACGTCGTTGAAGCCGCGCTGGTCGTACTTGCCCGTCAGCAGCCCGAAGCCCAGCGGCGAGTAGGCCAGCAGCGAGACCTGCGCGTGGTAGAGCGCCTCGTCCAGGCCGTTGTCCACCACGCGGTTGACGAGGCAGTACGGGTTCTGGACCGTGGCGATGCGCGGCAGCCCCAGCTGCTCGGCGATGCGCACGAACTCCGCCACGCCCCAGGGCGTCTCGTTGGACAGGCCGATGGCGCGCACCTTGCCGTCGCGCACCAGGCGTTCCAGCGCCTGCAGCTGCGCCTCGATGCCGGTCACGGGCCGGAGCTTGGAGGGCTCGAAGTACACGCCGCCGAAGGCCGGCACGTGGCGCGCGGGCCAGTGGATCTGGTAGAGGTCGATGCACTCCACGCCCAGGCGCTGCAGGCTGTGCTCGCAGGCCTCGACGATGCGCTCGGGGCGCAGGTCCGGCACGCCGCCGCCGATCCAGTCGTAGCGCGAGGGCCCGGCCACCTTGGTGGCCAGCACCGTGCGCTGGCGCACGCCGGGACGGCTCTTGAACCAGGAGCCCAGGATGCGCTCCGTCTCGCCGTAGCGCGGTGCGCTGGGCGGCACGGGGTACATCTCCGCCGTGTCGATGAAGTTGACGCCGCGCTCCAGCGCGCGGTCCAGGATGCGGTGGCTGGTGGCTTCGTCCACCTGCTCGCCGAAGGTCATGGTGCCCAGGCAGATGGGCGTGACGCGCAGCTCGCTGCGGCCCAGGGAAATGGTGTCAAGCATGGACATGAGTGTGCACCACCATCGGTTTGCGGGGCGAGCCGCCGCGACCAGCCCGCCCCAGGCGAATCAGCGCTACGGCCCGACCTCGCTGCCCGCCGCGCTGGAGGCGCCGCTGCCCTTGACCGAGCCGGTGCTGCCGGCCGTGCTCATGGCGGCCCCGGTGCCCACGCCGCCCTCGCCGATCGGGATCTGCCGCGTGCGGTTGTGGCGCACCGGCATGTCGAAGGAGATTTCCAGCACGCCGTTGTGGAAGCCGGCCTGGGCGGTGTCGGGGTTGACGCCCTCGGGCAGCGGGATGACGCGGCTGAACTGCCCGTAGGTGCGCTCGGTGCGGTAGTAGCCGCCGGGCTGGCTGGTGGTGCGGGTGCTGCGCCGCTCGCCCTGGAGCACGAGCTGGTCGCTGTCGAAGTGGATCTGCAGGTCCTCGCGCGACAGGCCCGGCAGATCGACGTGGACGAGCAGCTTTCCATTGCGCTCGCACACCTCGACCTCCGGCAGCCAGCCCGAAGCGGACATCGGCGACACGGCGGAGCTGGCCGGCGACGCGCCGCCGGCGGATTCGGTCTGGCGTTCATCGGTGCCGCCACTGCTGCCGGCGGCGGAGCCCGTGCCCATGTCCGCCGTGGCGTCCATGCCGCCGCGGTCGCGCAGGCGGCTGCGCAGCAGCTCGCGCCCGCCGCCGACGAACTGGTGGAAGAGGCGGTCCACGTCCTCGTCGAGCCGCTTGAGCAAGTCCATGGGGCTGGTGCCGCGGCGGGTGAAGAAATCGGTGTAGGGATTGCCGCCACGGCGGGTGCTGTCATCGGCACCGCTGCCGCCCTGCTGCGCGCCGCCGCTGCCGCCGCCGGGCGGGGAGCCGCCTGCGGCGCCGCCTTGCTGCCCCGAGGACGCGCTGAACTGGGACTGCTGACCACCCTGCTGCGGGCTGCCGCCCTGCTGGGCCGAGGGCCCACCTTGTTGCTGCATCTGCGCGTCCTGCGGTCCGCGCTGCTGTTGGTCGTCCATGGTCGAGCCTCCTGGTCTGAATGGCCGGCACGGCGCACGGGTACTCGCGTGCCCGGCCGGCGCTGGGGGCGGGCATCCGCCATGCCCGTCGCCGGCCGGCACGGGAAGACCCTGGACGTGGCGACGGCCGGTGCCGCGCCGGGCAGCGGCCCGGCGCTTCAGCCCTGTGGGCGGCCTTGGACGCGCGCGGCTTCCCTTTCCCTCAAGACCTTCCGCTGCACCTTCCCCGTCGTCGTCATCGGCAGCTGCTCGATGAACTCGATCTCCTTCGGGTATTCGTAAGGCGCCAGCCGCCCGCGCACGTGCTGCTGCAACGCCTCCACCAGCGCCGCATCGCCGTGGAAGCCGGGGGCCAGCACCACGTAGGCCTTCACCAGCGCGCCGCGCTCGGGGTCCGGCTTGGGCACCACCGCGGCATTGGCCACCGCCGGGTGCTTCAGCAGGCAGTTCTCGATCTCGCCCGGGCCGATGCGGTAGCCCGCCGCCTTGAACATGTCGTCGCTGCGGCCTCGATACCAGAGGTAGCCCTCGGCATCCATCTCGGCCATGTCGCCGGTGCGGCACCAGCTGTCGGCCGGGTCGCCGGTGAACTTGGCGCGCGTGGCCTCCTCGTTGCGCCAGTAGCCCAGGAAGAAGATCGGGTCCGGCTCGCCGTGCACGTCCAGCCGGTGCAGCGCCACGTCGCCCACCACGCCCGGCGGGCACACGTTCCCGTCGTCGTCGATCACCGCCACCCGGTGCCCGGGGTAGCCGCGACCCATGCTGCCGGGCCGCGCCGGCCAGCCCTGCGCCGGACGGCCATCGGCCGTGGCCGGCGTGGCGCAGTTGCCGACGATGTAGTTCACCTCGGTCTGGCCGAACATCTCGTTGACCACCACGCCCACCTCGTCGCGGCACCAGCTGAAGACGGCGTCGCCGACGGCCTCGCCCGCGCTCATCAACCCGCGCAGGCACAGCCTGAAACGCTCGCGCGGGCGCGGCACCGCTTTCATCATCGCCTTCAGCGCCGTCGGGAACAGGAAGCTGTGCGTCACGCCGTGCGCCTGCAGCAGCTCGAAGGCGCGCACCGGGTCGAAGCGCCCGCGGTAGGCCAGCACCTCGCGGCCGAAGAACAGCGTGGGCAGCAGCACGTCCATCAGCCCGCCGGTCCAGGCCCAGTCGGCCGGGCTCCAGAAGGGGCCGGGCACCGGCGGCCCTCCGGCGGACGGGGCTGCTGAGCCGCCCTCCTCCAGCGCCGGCAGCCCCCAGGGCGGTCCCAGGTCGAAACCGTTCTGGCTGGCGACGAAGCCGGTGAGATTCCCCAGCAGCGCCCGCTGGGGCAGCAGCGCGCCCTTGGGCGCGCCGGTGGTGCCGCTGGTGTAGATGAGGATGGCCGGATCCTCGGCGCTGGTGGGCTCGCGCTCGAAGCCCTCGGGCGCGGCGGCCAGCGCGGCGTCCCAGTCCACCGTGTCCGCCTCGCCTCGGCCCTGGGCACCGCCGACGGCCAGCAGCGTGTGCAGGCCCGGCACGGCGGCGCGCAGGCTGCGCAGGGCCTCGATGCCGGCCTCGTCCGTGATCGCCAGCACCGACTCGCTGTGCCGCAGCCGGAACTCCAGCGCCTCCGGCCCGAAGAGCGTGGTCAGCGGCATGGCGATCACGCCAAGCTGGTGCAGCGCCACGTGCGCCACCGCCGTCTCGATGCGCTGCGGCAGCACGATCGCCACCCGCTCTCCACGCACCACGCCCAGGCGGCGCAGCGCGTGCGAGAGGCGGTTCGCGTCGCGCTGCAGCTCGGCATAGGTGTAGCGGCGCACCGTGCCGTCCGCCTCCACCTGGCGGATGGCCACGGCCTGAGGCGTCTCGCGCGCCCAGCGCCCGCAGCAGGCCTCGGCGAGGTTGAAGTCGGCGGGTACGCGCCAGCGCCAGGCCTGCACCAGCGCGGCATGGCGGTCGGGCGTGGCGGGCGCGGTGGCCTCGGAGCGGGGGGTGTCAGGGTCGTTCTGCATGGCGGGGCAGCTTAGGAGCGCCTATGGCGGCTGCCTCTCCGGCACAACCCGGGCCTGGCCTAGAGTGCGGCGCATGAGCTCGCCCATCTACGAACCCCGTGTCCCCGCCCTCGGCCGCTTCCTGGACCTTCGCAAGCTGCGCTACCACGTGCTGACCTGGGGCGACCCGGCGCTCGCCACGGCGCAGCGTCCGCCGCTGGTGCTGCTGCACGGCTGGATGGACGTGGGCGCCTCCTTCCAGTTCCTGGTGGACGCGCTGGCCGCGCCGCGCTGGGTGATCGCGCCGGACTGGCGCGGCTTCGGCCTCACTGCGGTGTCCGGCGCCGACGCCTACTGGTTCCCCGACTACCTGGGCGACCTGGATGCCCTGCTCGACGCCCTGTGCCCCGGCACGCCGGTGGACCTGCTGGGCCACAGCCTGGGCGGCAACGTGGCGATGGTCTATGCCGGCGTGCGCCCGCGGCGGGTGCGCCGCCTGGTCAACCTGGAAGGCTTCGGCATGCCGGACACGCGCCCCGCGCAGGCGCCCTCGCGGCTGGAGACCTGGCTCGACGAGCTCAAGGAGCCGCCGCAGCTGAAGCCCTACGAGAGCCTGGAGGCGGTGGCGCGGCGGCTGCAGAAGAACGACCCGTTCCTGGGCGCGGACAAGGCGGCGTGGCTGGCCAGCCACTGGGCCGAGCCCGACGGTGCCGGGCGCTGGCGGCTGCGCGCCGACCCGGCGCACAAGCGCGTCAACCCGGTGCTCTACCGCAAGGAGGAAGCGATGGCCGCGTGGCAGCGCATCACGGCACCGCTGCTGTGGGTGGAAGGCGAGGACACGCAGGTGCTGCAGCGCTGGGGCGCGGCGTACCCGCGCGCGGAGTTCGAGGCCCGCATGGCGGCGCTGCCGCCGCACCGCCGCGTGTCGCTGCCGCGCTGCGGCCACATGCTGCACCACGACCAGCCGCAGGCAGTGGCGGCGGCGGTGGAGGCGTTTCTGGACGGGGGACAGGACTGAGAACAACCCGTTCGCCCTGAGCTTGTCGAAGGGCAGGCGCCCGGTTGTCGGCGCAGGGGCTTCGACAAGCTCAGCCCGAACGGCTTTTGTTCAGTAGCAGCGACAAGCTGACATCAAAGCATCGCGCTGAACAGCGCCGGCACCCCGATCACGACCAGGCTGACCAGCAGCAGCTCGGTGCCGCCGAGCCGGTCGATGAGCTTCTCCAACCTGTGCATGGCCGTCTCCAAGCGGGGTATCGATGGCGGCAATCTAGGAGGCGCCGCCGGCACCCCTCTTGACGAATCTCAATTGATCCAAGTCATCCGCGGGTTTGTCCGGGGTGGCGCCAGCCGGCCAGCGCCGCCTGGGTCTCGGCCGAGGGCGCGCGCGTGAACAGGCTCAGCAGCACGATGGTGGCGAAGCCCACCGGCACGCCCAGCACGCCGGCGGAGACCGGGTGCAGGCCCCACCACAGCTCCAGCGGCGCGTCGATGTGGAAGACGCGGCGCAGCCAGGGCTGGGTCAGCACCATGTAGGCCGCCGCGGTGGCCAGCCCCAGCACCATGCCCCAGCAGGCGGCCACGCGCGTGGCGCGCTTCCAGAAGATGCCCAGCACCAGCGCCGGGAAGAAGGCCGAGGCCGCCAGCGAGAAGGTGGCCGAGACCAGGAACAGGATGTCCGCCGGCTTGTGCGCCGCCACCGCCGCCGCGGCCAGCGCCACCACCAGCAGCAGCGCCTTGGAGATGGTCACGCGCCGCGCCGTGCCCGCGCCGGGGTTGATGACGCGGTAGTAGGTGTCGTGGCTCAGCGCGTTGGAGATGGTCAGCAGCAGCCCGTCGGCGGTGGACAGCGCCGCGGCCAGCCCGCCGGCGGCCACCATGCCGGCGATCACGTAGGGCAGCCCGGCGATCTCGGGCGTGGCCAGCATGATGATGTCACCGCCGATCTTCATCTCCCCGAGCTGGAAGATGCCGTCGCCGTTGACGTCCTGCACCGACAGCAGCCCCGGATCGACCTTGGACCAGTTGGCGATCCACGCCGGCAGCCGGTCGAAGGGCGTGCCCACCAGCACGTTGAAGATCTCGTACTTCACCAGCACCGCCAGCGCCGGCGCCGTGACGTAGAGCAGCAGGATGAAGAACAGGCTCCACGCCACCGAGGCGCGCGCCTCGCGCACCGAGGATGTCGTGTAGTAGCGCGTGAGCACGTGCGGCAGCGCCGCGGAGCCCACCATCAGGCAGAACACCAGCGCCAGGAAGTTGCGCCGCGAGGACTCGGGGCTGCTGCGCGCCAGCGGGTCGCCGTCGGGCTCGCCGGCAAAGGGCACGGCGTGCTCGGGCATCCCGGCCAGCGGCCGCGCGCGCGCCTCGTTGGCGGCCTTCTCCGCCTCCCACATGCGCCGCGCCTCGGCCTCGTTGTTGGGCAGCTGCGCCAGCGCCCGCTCCGCGGCGTGGATCTCGGACTGCGGGGCATTGGTGTGCTTCAGCCGCGCCACGCGCGCCTTGGCGGCATCGACCTCGGCCTCCAGCGCCGCGGGAATGTTCTCCAGGCGGCGCGCGTAGGCGTCGGCGCGGCCCTGGAAGGTGGCGATCACCTCCTTCTCGCGCGGATCGGCCTTGAGCTGCTGCTCGCGCTCGCTGACTTTCTCCAGCTGCACGCCGTAGACCACCAGCGGCAGCGGCAGCCCGGTCTGCTTGGCCGCCAGCCAGCACACCGGCACCAGGTAGGCCAGGATCAGCACGATGTACTGCGCCACCTGCGTCCAGGTCACGGCGCGCATGCCGCCCAGGAACGAGCACACCAGGATGCCGCCCAGGCCCACGAACACGCCCACCTCGAAGGGCAACCCGGTCAGGCGCGCCGTGATCAGGCCCACGCCGTAGATCTGCGCCACCAGGTACATGAAGCTCACCAGGATGGCGCAGGCCACGCCGATGAGCCGCGGCAGGTGGCCCTCGTAGCGCGCGCCCAGGAAGTCGGGAATGGTGTACTGGCCGAATTTGCGCAGGTACGGCGCCAGCAGCAGCGCCATGAGGCAGTAGCCGCCGCTCCAGCCCATGACGTAGGCCAGGCCGCCGAAGCCGCTCAGGTACAGCGTGCCGGCCATGCCGATGAAGGAGGCCGCGCTCATCCAGTCCGCGGCGATGGCCATGCCGTTGTAGAAGGCGGGCACGCGCCGGCCCGCCACGTAGTACTCGGCCGGGTCGGTGGTGCGGCTCAGGATGCCGATGCCCGCGTACAGCAGCACCGTCAGCAGCAGGAAGCTGAAGCCGATCCAGCGCTTGGACAGCCCCGCCACCTCCTCGGCCAGTCCCAGCAGCAGCACGAAGGCCACGAAGGACAGCGCGAAGGACAGGTAGATGCGGTCGAGCCGGGAGCGGAAGCGCGCATCCTGCAACGGCACGGCCATCTCAGGGCTCCTCTTCGTCGAGCCCGCTGGCGTCGTCGATGCGGCCCATGGCCCAGGCGTACACCACCACCACCAGCAGGAACACCAGCAGCGCGCCCTGCGAGGCGATCCAGAAGCCCAGCGGCCAGCCGAAGAAGCGCTGGCGCAGCTCCGCGGCGAAGAACACCGGCACGAAGCTCGCGCCGAACCACACCAGCAGCAGCACCGCGGTCAGCACGCGCGTGCGCCGCCAGTGCCGCGCCAACGCGGGCTCGGGCTCGGCCTCGCAGGCGCGCTCGCTCAGCGGCGCGGCGGCGTCGTTGTGGATGTCGGCCTGTAGGCGGCCTTGGGCTTGCATGTCTCCTCCGGTGCGCGGCGGGCCTTGCACCCGCCGCCGGTGTGGGATTGTCTTACAACGCCCGCCCCGGCCTTCCCGGCAAGGCGCGCGTGCCAAAATCCAAACCCTTTCAAGCATCAACGACCGCGGGTCCCCACACATGGACATCGAACGCATCAACGCCATCGGCAGCCTGCTGTCCGACCTGAGCGAGCGCACCCAAGCGCTAAGGGGGTATCTTTGACTACGACCGCAAAGCACTCCGCCTGAACGAAGTCAACGCCGCGCTGGAGAACCCCAGCGTCTGGAACGAGCCCAAGCGCGCCCAGGAGCTGGGCCGCGAGAAGAAGTCGCTGGAGACGGTGGTCGAGACCATCAACCACCTCGAGCGCAACCTCGGCGACAACCTGGAGCTCTGGGAGATGAGCAAGGCCGACGAGGACTTCGCGGCCCTGGAGCACATCGAGAGCGAGGCCCAGCAGCTGCAAGGCGCGGTGGAACAGCTGGAGTTCCGCCGCATGTTCAACAACCCGGCCGACCCCAGCAACTGCTTCATCGACATCCAGGCCGGCGCCGGCGGCACCGAGGCCTGCGATTGGGCCAGCATGCTGTTGCGCCAGTACCTCAAGTACTGCGAGCGCAAGGGCTTCAAGGCCGAGGTCATGGAAGAGACCGAGGGCGACGTGGCCGGCATCCGCAGCGCCACGATCAAGGTGGAAGGCGACTACGCCTTCGGCCACCTGCGCAGCGAGACCGGCGTGCACCGCCTGGTGCGCAAGAGCCCCTTCGACAGCTCGGGCGGGCGCCACACCAGCTTCGCGTCGCTGTTCGTGTATCCGGAAGTCGACGACTCGATCGAGATCGACATCAACCCGGCCGACGTGCGCACCGACACCTTCCGCGCCGCGGGCGGGGGCGGCCAGCACATCAACAAGACCGACTCGGCGGTGCGCCTGACGCACATCCCCACCGGCATCGTCGTGCAGTGCCAGAACGACCGTTCGCAGCACCGCAACCGCGACGAGGCCTGGCAGATGCTGCGCTCGCGCCTGTACGAGCACGAGATGCGCAAGAAGATGGCCGAGCAGCAGAAGCTGGAGGACGCCAAGACCGACGTGGGTTGGGGCCCCCAGATCCGCTCGTACGTGCTGGACCAGAGCCGCATCAAGGACCTGCGCACCAACGTCGAGATCTCCAACACCCAGAAGGTGCTGGACGGCGACCTCGACGCCTTCATCGCCGCCAGCCTCAAGCAGGGCCTGTAAGCCCTAGACCCCGTTCACCCTGGGCTTGGTCGTTAGGCTCGCAGCCCGACCGGGCGGCAGGCTTCGACCAGGCTCAGCCCGAACGGGACATCGACCAACCTCAGAGACACGCACCGGAGCAGCAGCACATGCGCGAAGGCACCGCCCAACTCGTCCGCCGCGAGGACTACCTCGCGCCGGCCTACCGCATCCGCAGCGTCGAGCTGGCATTCGACCTGGAGCCGGCCAAGACGCTGGTGAGCTCCAAGCTGCTCATCGAGCGCGACGCGCAGGCCGCGCCGCAGCCGCTGCGCCTGCACGGTGAAGGCCTCACGCTGCTGCGCGTGCTGGCCAACGGCGAGAGCGTGAGCTTCCGCCACGAGGACGGCACGCTCGTGATCGACCATCCGCCCGAGGATGCGAGCTTCACGCTGGAGATCAAGAACAGCTGCTGCCCCGAGAAGAACACCGAGCTCTCCGGCCTCTACACCAGCGGCAACGGCTTCTTCACGCAGTGCGAGGCCGAAGGCTTCCGCCGCATCACCTACTTCCTGGACCGCCCCGACGTGATGGCGGTCTACACGGTGACGCTGCGCGCGGACAAGGCGAAGTACCCGGTGCTGCTGAGCAACGGCAACCTCGTGGAGCAAGGCGAGCTGCCGGCCGGCCGCCACTACGCCAAGTGGCACGACCCCTTCCCGAAGCCCAGCTACCTCTTCGCCCTGGTGGCGGCGGACCTGGTGGCGCGCGAGCAGAAGGTCCGCACCCGCAACGGCCGCGAGCACCTGCTGCAGGTGTACGTGCGCCGCGGCGACCTGGACAAGACCGGGCACGCGATGAACTCGCTCATCGCCTCGGTGGTGTGGGACGAGGCGCGCTTCAAGCTGCCGCTGGACCTTGAGCGCTTCATGATCGTGGCGGTCGAGGACTTCAACATGGGGGCCATGGAGAACAAGGGCCTCAACATCTTCAACACCAAGTACGTGCTGGCCAGCCCGGCCACGGCCACCGACGTGGACTTCTTCGGCGTCGAGAGCGTGGTGGCGCACGAGTACTTCCACAACTGGACCGGCAACCGCGTCACCTGCCGCGACTGGTTCCAGCTCAGCCTCAAGGAAGGCCTGACGGTCTTCCGCGACCAGGAGTTCTCGATGGACATGAGCGGCGGCGCCAGCGCGCGCGCCGTGCGCCGCATCGAGGACGTGCGCCAGCTGCGCTCGGCCCAGTTCCCCGAGGACGCCGGCCCCATGGCGCACCCGGTGCGCCCCGACAGCTACGTCGAGATCAACAACTTCTACACCGCCACCGTCTACGACAAGGGCGCCGAAGTCGTGCGCATGATGTCCACGCTGGTGGGCCGCGAGGGTTTCGCGAACGGCATGAGCCTCTACTTCGAGCGCCATGACGGGCAAGCGGTGACCTGCGACGACTTCGCGCAGGCCATCGCCGACGCCAACCCGGGCAGCGCGCTGGGCACGCGGCTCGAAGGCTTCAAGCGCTGGTACGCGCAGGCCGGCACGCCCGCCGTCACCGCGCGCGGCGTGTACGACCCCGAGACCTGCCGCTACACGCTGACGCTGCAGCAGCGCTGCGCGCCCTCCCCCGGGCAGCCCGTGAAACTGCCCTTCGTGATCCCGGTGGCGATGGGGCTGCTGGCGCACGACGGCACGCCGCTGGCGCTGCAGCTCGAAGGCGAGGAAGCCGCCGGCCACACCGAGCGCGTGCTGGTGCTGGAGCAGGCCGAGCAGAGCTGGACCTTCGTGAACGTGGGCGCCGCGCCGGTGCCCTCGCTGCTGCGCGGCTTCTCCGCGCCGGTGACGCTGGACGACGGCCTGTCCGACGCCGAGCGCCTGGTGCTGCTGGCGCACGACACCGACGCCTTCAACCGCTGGGAATCGGGCCAGCGCCTGGCGCTCACGCGGCTGTGCGCCGCCGCCGAGGGCCATGCCCCGGCGCACCTGGACGATGCCTTCATCGAGGCCATGCGCACCGTGCTGCGCCACCCGACGCTGGACGCCTCGTTCAAGGAGCTGGTGCTGCAGCTGCCCACCGAAGGGTACGTGGCCGAGCAGCTGGCGGTGGTGGACCCGCAGCGCGTGCACGCGGTGCGCGAGTCGATGCGCGCACAACTGGCGCAGCACCTGCACGCCGACTGGGCCTGGGCCTGGGAGCACCACCAGCTGCGCGAGGGCTACCAGCCCACGGTGGCGCAGGCCGGGCGCCGCGCGCTGGCGAACCTGGCGCTGTCGATGCTGTGCCTGCACGCGCAGCGCAGCGGCGACCCGGTGTGGCCGGGCCGCGCCTACCAGCGCTTCAAGGACGCGGGCAACATGACCGAGCGGCTGGGCGCGCTGTCGGCGCTGGTCGAGTCGCACGCCGAGCTGGCGGAAGCCGCGCTGGCGCGCTTCCACGAGCTGTTCAAGGACGACGCGCTGGTGCTGGACAAGTGGTTCGCGCTGCAGGCGCGCGCGCCGGAGCACGACGGCCGGGTCTTCGCCCGCGCCAAGGCGCTGCTCAAGCATCCGGACTTCTCGCTGCGCAACCCCAACCGCGCGCGCAGCCTGCTGTTCTCGCTGACGATGTTCAACCCGGCGGCCTTCCACCGTGCCGATGCCGCGGGCTACGTGTTCTGGGCCGACCGCGTGATCGAGATCGACGCCATGAACCCGCAGCTGGCCGCGCGGCTGGCGCGCGTGATGGACCGCTGGCGCAAGCTGGCCGAGCCCTACCGCAGCGCCGCGCGCGAGGCGATCCAGCGCGTGGCCTCCAGGCCCGACCTCTCCAACGACGTGCGCGAGATCGTCATGCGCGCGCTGGCCGACGACGCGAGCGTGGCCACCGAGGCCGTCGCGGCCTGACGAATCCGAAATCCATCAGCATTTTTTGCAGGAGGCAGCACCCATGAGCAAGCGAGTCAGTCTGACCCAGTACCTGGTCGAGCAGCAGCGCGAGCACGACAACATCCCGGCGCAGCTGCGGCTGCTGATCGAGGTGGTGGCGCGCGCGTGCAAGCGCATCGCCATCGCCGTGAACAAGGGCGCGCTGGGCGAGGTGCTGGGCAGCGCGGGCAGCGAGAACGTGCAGGGCGAGGTGCAGAAGAAGCTCGACATCATCTCCAACGAGGTGCTGATCGAGGCCAACGAGTGGGGCGGCCACCTCGCGGCCATGGCCAGCGAGGAGATGGACGAGATCCACATCATCCCCAACCGCTACCCGCAGGGCGAGTTCCTGCTGCTGTTCGATCCGCTGGACGGCTCCTCCAACATCGACGTCAACGTCAGTATCGGCACCATCTTCTCGGTGCTCAAGAAGCCGGCCGACCACGAGGGCGTGAGCGAGGCCGACTTCCTGCAGCCGGGGCGCCAGCAGGTGGCCGCGGGCTACTGCGTGTACGGCCCGCAGACCACGCTGGTGCTGACCGTGGGCGCCGGCGTGGTGATGTTCACGCTCGACCGCGAGCTCGGCGGCTGGTTCCTGATCGAGCAGGGCACGCAGATCCCGGCCGACACCAAGGAATTCGCGATCAACATGAGCAACATGCGCCACTGGGACGCCCCGGTGAAGCGCTACATCGACGAGTGCCTGGCCGGCACCACGGGTCCGCGCGGCAAGGACTTCAACATGCGCTGGATCGCCTCCATGGTGGCCGACGTGCACCGCATCCTGTGCCGCGGCGGCATCTTCATGTACCCGTGGGACGCGCGCGAGCCCGGCAAGCCCGGCAAGCTGCGCCTGATGTACGAGGCCAACCCGATGGCCTTCCTGGTGGAGCAGGCCGGCGGCGCCGCCACCAACGGCCACCAGCGCATCCTCGACATCCAGCCCACCAAGCTGCACGAGCGCGTGAGCGTGATCCTGGGCTCCAAGAACGAGGTGGCGCAGGTCACGGCCTACCACCAGGAAGCCGCGAAGAAGTGAGCCGCCACGGTTGAGCGGCCACCGGCACGGGGTTTGCCGCGCGCTGCGCCCACGCACCAGCGCATCGCCCGGACCCTGTGCCCTACTTTCGTAGCCTTCTCAACCCTCGCCGCACACCCTGCCGGAACGGGTTTGAAAAATTTCAAGCAAAAAGCTTGTCGTCCCCCGAGAACCTGTGCCATAATCTAATTCTTGTCAGCGCCGGTGTAGCTCAGTTGGTAGAGCAGCGCATTCGTAATGCGAAGGTCGGGAGTTCGACTCTCTTCACCGGCACCAACACCCTAAAACCCAGGTTCCTCACGGAACCTGGGTTTTTTCGTTGGGGCCTGCCAAAACGCCTTCGCGGACGTGACGGCAATCTTTCGGACCTGAACGGGATTGGAGTGAAGCCTCGCCATGCAGCCCGGACCTGACACCCTGCGCCTCGTGGGCGACGTGGGCGGCACCAACGCCCGCTTCGCGCTGCTCGACGACTTCGGCCACCTGCATTCCGCGTGCACCCTGCCGACCGCGGACCACGCCGACCTGGCCGCCGCCGTGCAGGCCTACCTCGCGCGGTTGTCGAGCCGGCCCCTCCCGTTGCGCGAGGCGGCCATCGCCATCGCCAACCCCATCGAGAGCGACTGGCTGCAGATGACCAACAGTCCCTGGCGCTTCTCCATCGAGGCCACGCGCCAGGCGCTGGGCCTGCGGCGCCTGTGCATGCTCAACGACTTCGAGGCGCTGGCGCTGGCGCTGCCCGCGCTCTCCGGCATGCAGCTCGATCCCGTGGGCGGCGGCAGCGCCGTGGAGGGCGCGCCGCGCGTGCTCATCGGCCCGGGCACCGGGCTGGGCATGGCCTCGCTGGTGCGCGGCCACGACGGGCGCTGGGTCGCCGTGCCCGGCGAAGGCGGCCATGCCACGGCGGCGCCCACCTGCGAGCGCGAGGCCGACATCCTGCGCGTGCTGTGGAAAGAGCTCGACCACGTCTCCATCGAGCGCGTGGTTTCCGGCATGGGCCTGGAGAACCTCTACCGCGCCATCGCCACGCTCGACGGCGTGCCGGCGCAGCCGCTGGGCGCCGCGGAGATCAGCCAGAAGGCGCTGGCCGGCAGCGACGCGCAGTGCGCCGAGGCGCTGCAGCGCTTCTGCGCGCTGCTGGGCAGCGCCGCCGGCAACCTGGCGCTGACACTGGGCGCGCGCGGCGGCGTGTACGTGGGCGGGGGCATCGTGCCCAAGCTTGGCCCCTACTTCACCGCGTCGCCCTTCCGCGCCGCCTTCGAGGCCAAGGGCCGCTTCCGCGAGTACCTGAAGGACATTCCCACCTTTGTCATCCGCGCCGAGGACCCGGCGCTGCTGGGCGCGGCGCGGGCGCTGGAACAAGGCTGACCGAAGCCACGGCGCCCATCGGAAAGGCGGTTGCATGGACATCCGGATCGGCACCGCGTCGTGGACCGATAAATCGCTGATCGACTGCGGGCGCTTCTATCCCAAGGAGGCCAGCAGCGCCGAGGCGCGGCTGCGCTACTACGCCACGCAGTTCCCGCTGGTGGAGGTGGACTCCTCCTACTACGCCATGCCCTCCCCCAGCACGGCGCGGCTGTGGGCCGAGCGCACGCCGGCGGACTTCACGATGAACGTCAAGGCCTTCCGGCTCTTTACCGGCCACCAGACTCAACCGAAGGTGCTGCACGAGGACCTGCGCCAGGCGCTGGCCTGGCCGGAAGGGCGCAACCTGTACTGGAAGCACGTGCCGCCGGAGATCCGTGCCGAGCTCTGGCGCCGCTTTCAGCAGGCGCTGCAGCCGCTGCAGGAAACCGGCCGGCTGGGCCTGGTGCACTTCCAGTTCGCGCCCTGGGTGGTGTGCAACCCCGCCGGCATCGAGCACGTGCAGGACTGCGCCGCGCACATGCCCGAGCACATGCTCAGCGTGGAGTTCCGCCACAAGAGCTGGTTCGACGAGAAGCACCGGGCGGACACGCTGGCGCTGCTGCGGGACCTGAGCCTGGTGCACACCGTGGTGGACGGCCCGCAGGGCTTCAGCAACAGCGTGCCGGCGCTGTGGGAGGCCACGCACCCCGGCGTCGCACTACTGCGTCTGCATGGGCGCAACACCGAGAGCTGGAACATGGCGGGGCCCACCACCGCCGCCTCCGACCGCTTCAACTACGACTACAGCGAGGCCGAGCTGGGCGAGATCGCCAGGCACCTGCGCCAGCTCGCCGCGCGCGTGGCCAGCTGCCACGTGGTGTTCAACAACAACCACGAGGACCAGGGCCAGCGCAATGCGGCCACGCTGATGCGGCTGCTGCAGCTTTCCAAACCCTGAGCCGCCCACGGATGCCAAGCCCGGGCTGAACACAGCAAGGCCTGGGCACGGCCGTTGCCGAATCCCGGGCATCCGGCACTCTCGCCGACCGATCCGGGGTTCCCCATGGTGAACGAAGCCTTTCTCGTCCCGTCGGCCGGTGGCCGGCATCCTCCCGTGGCCCTTGTCGAACCGGCCAGCAGCGCGCGCCCCGCGCTCACGCCGCATCGGCGCTTGAGTTTCGTGGCCTGCCGCGCCGATGCGCGCGAGCACGAGCTCGCCACGCAGCGCGGCATCGCGCAGCGCCTGGCGACGCTGATGGGCTGCGACTTCACGGAAGGCGACATCGCGCCCGGCGCCAGCTACCTGCCCGGCGCGCTGGGCTACGCGGTACCCAACGAGACCATCACCTCGCTGGAGGCGGCACGGCGCCTGGGCATCCGCGGCGAGGAGGACCTGTTCGGCGGCGTGGTGCCCGCGCCCTTCGTCGCCAGCAAAGTCATCACGCATGGGCTGGTCCGGCCCGATGCCGCCGCACCCGAGGGCTGGAGCGAGTGCTTCGGCGAACGCGTGCGCGACAGCGTGCTGCCCGGCTACTCCGCCTTCAGCCTGGACGACGCCCGCGCGGCCGGTGCACGGCTGCTGGCGGACGGCCCGGTACGCCTGAAACTGGCCTGCGGCATAGGCGGCTCAGGCCAGTCGGTAGCGCAGGACGCAGCGGCGCTGCAGGCGCAGCTGGCCGCACTGCCGGTGGATCAGGTCGAGCGCCACGGCCTGGTGCTGGAGCGCAACCTGGCCGACGGGGTGAAGACCTGGAGCATCGGGCTGCTGCGCCTGGGCACGCTGGTGGCGAGCTACTTCGGCACCCAGCGCAACACCCTCAGCCGACACGGCCAGGAGGTCTACGGCGGCTCCACGCTCACGGTGGTGCGCGGCGGCTTCGAGCGCTTGGAGCAGCTGGCGCTGGACAGCGGCGATCCGCAGGCGTCCCGCGCCGTGGCGCTGGCGCGCATCTACCACGAGGCCGCGCGCGACTGCTTCGAGGGCTTCCTGGCCTCGCGCGCCAACTACGACGTGGTGCAGGGCCGCGACGCCGCCGGGCGCGAGCACGTCGGCGTGCTGGAGCAGTCCTGGCGCATCGGCGGCGCCAGCGGCGCCGAGGTGGCGGCGCTGCAGGCGCTGTGCGAAGACCCTCGGCGCGAAACCGCGCGTGCCTCCACCGTGGAGGCGCACGGCGAGCTCGGCCCGCTGCCCGAAGGCGCCGTCCTGTACTACCGCGGCGTGGACGAGCACGTGGGCCCGCTCACCAAGTACGCGCTGCTGCACAGCGACGAAAGCTGATTCTTCAACGCCAAAAGGAGGCTTATGAGCACACGCGAGCAAGCCGTCGAGATCGCCGTCGATGCAGTGAGCATCGACGGCACCGTCATCACGCCCGGCGCCGCCATGCCCGGCGTGCTGTTCGTGCATGGCTGGGGCGGCAGCCAGGAGCAGTACCTCAACCGGGCACGCGAGATCGCGGCGCTGGGCTGCGTGTGCCTGGCCTTCGACCTGCGCGGCCATGCCGACACCAAGGAGCAGCGCGAGTCCGTCTCGCGCGACAGCAACCTGCGCGACGTGCTGGCCGCCTACGACCGGCTCGTGCGCCACCCGCACGTGAACCCGGACGCCATTGCCGTGGTGGGCAGCAGCTACGGCGGCTACCTGGCCGCGATCCTGACCACCATGCGCCGCGTGCGCTGGCTGGCGCTGCGGGTGCCTGCGCTCTACATCGACACCGGCTGGGAAGTGCCCAAGGTGCAGCTGCACAAGGACCAGGACCTCAAGGCCTACCGCCGCAGCTTCATCAAGGCCGACGACAACCGCGCGCTGCGCGCCTGCGCCGACTTCGAGGGCGACGTGCTGATCGTGGAGTCCGAGCATGACGACCGCGTGCCGCACCCCGTCATCACCAGCTACCGCGAAGCCTGCCTGCAGGCGCGCTCGCTGACCTACCGCTGCATCGCCGGCGCCGACCACGGGCTCACCGACGAGGCCTCGCAGCGCGCCTACACCGCCCTGCTGACGCAGTGGATGGGCGAGATGCTGGCGCAGGTGCGGCGCAACGGCGACACGGGTGCGGCACAGGCGGGCAAGGCGGCGGCGGGACGCCAGGCTTCCGAGCAGACGGCTGCCAGCGAGGCGGAGCCGGAGGCGCCGCCGACAGCGCGGTGAAGAACCCCCTTCCGGGCAATCTCCCAGATGCTTGCCCATCGAAAGGAAACTCTTCCGGCAAAGATTTGTGCACCCCGGGCGGTGCTGCGGGCGAAGCCACAGCACCATGCCGGGTTCGAGCGGCGCCCCGGGGGGAACACAAGGCACCAGTGCAGTGCCTAAAATGCCGCCGGCCCAGTTGAGGTGCAGGCCCGGTTTTTATGCACAAAAACAGGGAAAATACAAGCCGACATTATCAAACCCCCGCCAGCAAAGAACGCGGGCAGCGTGACAATTTCACGCTTTCCATTTCTCATTGAGTTTTGAGGCTCACATCACTGCACGAATGGACGAATGAATGAAGGTGTTCGTGCCTAGCCTGTATGTCATGGGTCATCCCGTTTCCGGCGTGCTGGATGCTGGCAAGCAGTCCACGCCCGCGATCCATTCGCTCGAAGCCCTGCTGGCGAACATCGACGGCATGGTTTATCGCTGCCTGGCTGACGCGGCATGGACCATGGAGTTCGTGAGCCAGGGGGCCTTCGAGCTGACCGGCTACCGCCCGGAAGAATTGCTAGGACAAGCCACGGTTTCCTTCGATCGGATCATCTTTTCCGGCGACCGCGAGCACGTTCGGCAGGTGATCGATGCAGCCCTGGAAAATGGCACGAAATACGAGCTGGAATACCGGATCGTGAGAAAGAGCGGCGAGTTGCGCTGGGTCGTGGAGCGGGGGGCCGCCGTCAAGCGGGCCGACCAGGGCTTTTCTGTCCTGGAGGGCATCATCCAGGACGTCACCAATCGGAAAAAAGCCGACGAGAGTCGGCTGGAGGCTGAACGCCGCTACCGAAGCATTTTTGAAAATGCCATCGAGGGAATTTATCAGTCCACGCTGGCGCAAGGCTATCTTGACGTCAACCCAGCCTTGGCCCGCATCTATGGATACGACTCGCCCGGCCAGCTGATCGAAAGCCTGCGCGACATAGGTTCCCAGCTTTACGTGGACGCGAATCGCCGGCTCGAATTCATGCAGATCATGGACAGGGACGGAATCGTATCCAACTTCGAATCCCGGGTTTATAAACGCGACGGCTCCGTCATCTGGATTTCAGAGAATTCCCGTGCCGTGCGCAATGAAGCCGGCGAGGTTGTCTTTTACGAGGGCACCGTCGAGGACATCACCCAACGCAAGCTCAGCGAAGCAGAAGTCCATTTCCGTGCCACCCACGATCCGCTGACCAAGCTCGCGAATCGTGCGCTGATGGAGGAGCACCTGGAGCAGGCGATAAGCGGCGCCCGCCGGGAGGGAAAGTGCGTCGCCGTGGTTTTCCTGGACCTGGACAAATTCAAGTACATCAACGACAGCCTGGGCCACCAATTTGGCGACGAGTTGCTGATTACCATCGCCGACCGGCTCCGGCATTGTGTACGCGCGAGCGACACGGTGGCTCGCCTGGGTGGCGACGAATTCGTGCTGGTGCTGGTGAATCAGCTCAACCAGAAAACCATCGAAAGGACCGTGCAGCGCATACTGGCCGACGTTGCCAAGCCCTGGGTTGTCAATGGCGTCGAAGTTCAGGTGACCTGCAGTGTGGGCATCAGCATGTTCCCGGCCCATGGCTCGGATTCCGCGGCCTTGCTCAGGCACGCGGATGCTGCAATGTTCGAGGCCAAGCGGCTTGGGCGCAACACTTCACAGTACTTCTCGGAAAACCTGGACGATACGGGAATCAACGGCCTGGAGATGATTTCCAGCCTGCGCCGGGCCATCGAGAACCAGGAATTCTTGCTGCATTACCAGCCAAAATGCGATCTTGATACTGGGGTCGTGGTGGGGACAGAAGCGCTGATTCGCTGGCAACGGCCCGGCCTTCGAATCATGGGGCCCAACGAATTTCTCCCGCTGGCGGAAGACGCAGGGTTGATGGAGGCGGTCGGCGAATGGGTCCTGCGCACCGCCTGCCTGCAAAACCGTGCATGGCAGGATGCCGGGTTTCCGCCCATTGTGGTCTCGGTGAACGTTTCCCCGCTTCAACTTGAAAGGGACTCTCTGGTACCCCAGGTTGCCCAAGCGCTCCGGGACAGTGGACTGGAACCCAGGTATCTGGAAATCGAGGTTACCGAAAATGGCATGATGCGCCACGTCAATCGGTCCATGCAGACGCTGCGCCGGCTCAAGGACCTGGGAGTTCGCATCTCCATAGATGATTTTGGCACCGGCTATTCCAGCCTCGGCCATCTGAAGCACCTTCCGCTGGACACGCTGAAAATCGACAAGAGCTTCGTTCGCAATATTTCCTCGGACCATCAGAATGCGAGCATCGTCAAGGCGGTCATTTCACTGGCCCACTCCCTCAACCTGAAAGTGGTCGCCGAAGGCGTGGAGACCGAGGACGAATACAGGTATCTCCAGCGCATCCGCTGCAATGAGATGCAGGGCTATTACCGGGGCCGGCCCGTACCCGCGCAGAATTTTTCCCAGGCCTATTTCCAGGCGCCCAAGGGCGAAACTGCGGCCGCGTAGTGCCGGCGCCGCGCGAGCATGCCGGCCTACTTCCTCCAGAACGCCCGCGTGAACAGCACCAGGATCGAGAACAGCTCCAGCCGCCCGAGCAGCATGGTGATGGTGCAGACCCAGACCTGGAAGTCGGTGAGCGGCTGGAAGGTGCCCGCCGGGCCCACCGTGCCCAGGCCCGGGCCGGTGTTGTTCAGGCTGGAGAGCACCGCCGTGAACGCCGTCACAACCTCCAGCCCCGAGAACAGCAGCAGCAGCGTCGCGCCCACCATCACCGCGCCGTAGATCAGCATGAAGGCCAGCACCGACTGCAGCACGTTGGCGTCCACGGCGGCCTCGCCCAGCGTGATCGGCACCACGGCGCGCGGATGCACGATGCGCTTGAACTCGCGTTGCGCGCTCTTCATCAGCAGCAGCGAGCGGATGAGCTTGATGCCCCCGCCCGTCGAGCCCGCGCAGCAGGTGAAGCAGGACATGAACAGCAGCAGCAGCGGCGCGAAGGGCGGCCACTGCGCGTAGTCCCGCGTCGCGAAGCCGGTGGTGGTGGCGATGGAGACGACGTGGAAGGCGGTGTGGCGCAGCGTCTCGAAGAAGCTGGGGTACACGTTGTGCGCCATCAGGAACAGCGTCAGCACCACCACGGCCGCCGCCAGCAGCGTCAGGTACAGGCGGGCTTCCAGGTCGCGCAACAGCCCGCGCAGGCTGCGCCGGCGCCAGGCCACGAAGTACAGCGCGAAGTTGATGCCCGCCAGCGTCATGAACACCGTGGCCACCATCTCGATGGCCGGCGAGTCGAAGGCGCCGAAGCTCGCGTCGTAGGCCGCGAAGCCGCCCAGGCTCACCGTGGTGCACATGTGCATGAAGGCATCGGCCCAGCTCATGCCGGCCAGGCGGTAGGACAGGAAGCAGCCCAGCGCCATCACGAAGTAGACCGTCCACAGCCCGCGCGCGGTCTCGGCGATGCGCGGGGTGAGCTTCTGGTCCTTCATCGGGCCGGGGGTCTCGGCCTTGAACAGCTGCGAGCCGCCCACGCCCAGCAGCGGCAGGATCGCCACCGCCAGCACCAGGATGCCCATGCCGCCGATGAACACCATCAGGCAGCGCCAGACGTTGATCGACAGCGGCAGCTTCTCCAGCCCGGTGAGCACGGTGGCGCCGGTGGTGGTGAGGCCCGAGACGGCCTCGAAGTAGGCGTCGGTGAGCGAGAGGCCGTCGATGTGGAACAGCAGCGGCAGCGCGCCGAAGGCCGGCAGCACCGTCCACACCAGGCTCACCAGCAGGAAGCCGTCGCGCGGCAGCAGCTCGCGGCGGGAGCGGCGGCCCAGCAGGAACAGCGCCAGGCCGGAGAAGAAGGTGACGAGGATGGCGCTGTCGTAGGCCGGCAGCGCCGGGTCGCCGCCGAAGAAGGCGAAGGCCAGCGGCACCAGCATCGTGCCGGCGAACAGCATCAGCACGCCGCCGAGGACGGCCAGGACCGGCAGCAGGCTCTGCAAGCGCGCCTCGCCGCCTAGATGAACATGGGCGAGACCTGGAACAGCTTCTGCACCTGTCGCACCTGTTTCTTGTTGGGCAGGAAGACGATGAGGTGGTCGCCGGCGCGCACCACGGTGTCGTGGTGGGCGATGACGACCTCGGCGGCGCTGACGTCCACGGGGCCGCGCCGCTCGCGCAGCATCAGCCCCTCGCC
>JAEYPG010000137.1 GCA_023410975.1 Pseudomonadota bacterium | reverse complement strand
ACGCTGAAATACAAGCTGAAGCTGCCGCAGCCGCTCTACCGCATCGACGCCGACCCGGCCGCGGAAGGGCGCTGCTACGAGAGCGAGCAGTTCGTCTGCGGCGACGCGGCGCTGACGCTCAACGCGCTGGCCGACCGGCTCGAAGGCCGGCTGCGCGTCGATCCCGCCTTTGCCGGCGACCTGGCCCGCGTGCGCGGCCAGGTGGTGGGCGCGCTGCGCGACGGCCTGGGCCCGTACAGCGAGCTGGTCGATGCGCTGCAGGGCGTGGCCGGCACGCGGTTCAACTGGGTGCGCGACGTGACGGTGTCCAACAGCACCTGGGGCAACCGCGAGCTCAAGCTGCATGACCCGCGCGCCGGCGTGCATGCGCTGGGCGGCGGCATCGGCCAGGGCCTGGCCATGGCCATTGGCGCGGCGGTGGGCGCGCAGGCCTACGGCACCGGCAAGAAGACCTGGTGCCTGGCGGGCGACGGCGGTTTCATCCTCAACCTGGGCGAGCTGGCGACGGCCGTGCAGGAGAAGGTGGACTTGGGGCTGCTGCTGATGAACGACCGCGGCTACGGCGTCATCAAGAACATCCAGGACGCGCAGTACGGCGGGCGCCGCGTGTACGCGGACCTGCACACGCCCGACTACGCGCTGCTGTCGCGCTCGCTGGGCCTGCAGCACCAGCGCATCGCCAACCTGGGCCAGGCAGCCGGACAACTGCAGGAGATGGCCGCCACGCCGGGGCCCTCGCTGCTGGAGGTGGACATGCTCTCGGTGGGCGGCTTCAAGACCGCCTTTGCCGGCCCGCCCGTGAAGGCCTCGCACTGAAAGCCCGGGGGACACAGCCATGAGAAAGCTTGCCCTGGTGGGTTGCGGCGCGATCGGCAGTGCCGTCATCGAGCTGCTGCGCGGCGACGCCGAGGTGCGCGTCACGCAGGTGATCGTGCCGGCCTCGCACCGCGCGGAGGCGCAAGGCGTGTGCGGGCGCGTCGCGCCGTTGGCCCGCGTGCTGGAAGCCGTGGACCTGGGCGACGGCCAGCGCCCGGACCTGCTGGTGGAGTGCGCCGGCCACGGCGCCGTCGGCCAGCACGTGCTGCCGGCCCTGGAAGCCGGCATCCCGGCGGTGGTGGCCTCCATCGGTGCGCTGCATGACGCGGACGCGATGCTCACGCTCGAAGCCGCGGCCTCGCGCGGCGGCACGCATGTGTCGCTGGTGTCGGGCGCCATCGGCGGCATCGACGCCCTGGCGGCGGCGCGCATCGGCGGCCTGGACAACGTGGACTACGTGGGCCGCAAGCCGCCGCTGAGCTGGCGCGGCACGCCGGCGGAGCAGGACTTCGACCTCGCTGCGCTGACCGAGCCGACGGTGATCTTCGAAGGCAGCGCGCGCGAGGCGGCGCGGCTGTACCCGAAGAACGCCAACGTCGCGGCCACCGTGTCGCTGGCCGGGCTGGGGCTGGACCGCACCCGCGCCACGCTGGTGGCCGACCCCGGCGTGCAGCGCAACGTGCACCGCGTCGTGGCCCAGGGGACCTTCGGCCGCCTGGAGATCACGCTCGAAGGCCAGCCGCTGCCGGCCAATCCCAAGACCTCCGCGCTGACCGTCTACAGCGTCGTGCGCGCCATCCACAACGCCTCCCACGCGGTGTCGCTATGAGCAAGCTGAACGAACCCCTGCAGGACCGGCTCCCGCTGCGCGACCTGTCCATCAACGTTGCCGGCGAGTGGCGCCGCGGCCGCGGCGCGGCCTACGCCAGCCTCAACCCCGCCGACGGCAGCGTGACGGCCGAGCTGCATGCCGCCAATGCCGAGGACGCGGCCGAGGCCGTGGAAGGCGCGCAGGCCGCCTTCGAGCGCGGCGACTGGTCGCAGCGCCTGCCGCACGAGCGCGCTGCCGTGCTCTACCGCATCGCCGAGACCATCCGCGCCCGGCGCGAGGAGCTGGCGCACCTGCAGCGGCGCGACAACGGCAAGCCGATCCAGGAGACGCGCGCGCTGGTGGACAGCGCCGCCGGCACCTTCCAGTTCTTCGCCGCAGTCTGCGAGACGCTGGAGGACCAGCTCACGCCGCAGCGCGGGCGCCACGTGACGATGAGCGTGCACGAGCCGCTGGGCGTGGTGGCGGCGATCACGCCGTGGAACTCGCCCATCGCCAGCGAGGCGCAGAAGATGGCCCCGGCCCTGGCCGCGGGCAACGCGGTGGTGGTGAAGCCCGCGGAGATCACGCCGCTGGCCGCCCTGGAGCTGGCGCGCATCTGCGAACAGTGCGGCGTGCCGGCCGGCATGGTCAGCGTGCTGCCGGGCAAGGGCTCGGTGATCGGGGATGTGCTTGTAAAACATCCGCTGGTGAAGCGGGTGGCCTTCACGGGCGGCACCAGCACCGGGCGCCAGATCGGGCGCCACGCGGCCGAGAAGATGATGCCGGTGTCGCTGGAGCTGGGCGGCAAGTCGCCCACGGTGGTGTTCGAGGACGCCGACCTGGACCACGCCGTCGCCGGCGTCCTCTACGGCATCTTCAGCAGCTCCGGCGAGTCCTGCATCGCCGGCTCGCGGCTGTTCGTGCAGCGCCGCCTCTACGGCGCCTTCATGGACCGGCTGGTGGCGGGAGCGCGCGCGCTGCGCGTGGGCGACCCGCTGGACGAGCGCACGCACATGGGGCCGCTGGTGTCGGCCGCGCACCGCGAGACGGTGGAGCGCTACGTGGCACGTGGGCTGGCCGACGGCGGCCGGCTGCTCACGGGCGGCCAGCGCCCGCAGGACGCGGCGCTGCAGTCCGGCTATTTCTACACGCCGACCATCATCGAGGGCCTGCGCAACGACCAGTCCATCTGCCAGGAGGAGATCTTCGGCCCGGTGCTGGTGGCGCTGCCCTTCGACGACGAGGACGACCTGGTGGCGCAGGCCAACGACAGCGTGTATGCGCTGGCCGCGGGCCTGTGGACGCGCGACTACAAGCGCGCCTGGCGCCTGGCGCGCCGGCTGCAGGCCGGCACGGTCTGGATCAACACCTACAAGCAGTTCTCGGTGTCCACGCCCTTCGGCGGCTGGCGCGACAGCGGCATGGGCCGCGAGAAGGGGCGCCACAGCCTGCTGGAGTACATGCAGCAGAAGAGCCTGTACTGGGGCCTCAACGAATTTCCCCTGCCTTGGGCGGCCTGACGCCAGGCCCACCCGGTTGAACCTCGCCCCGCGCGGCCCCGAACGCATCTCCGGTCGACGTCGCGCAGCGCCATCAAGACATAGGAAGTCGTCATGAAAGCTGCACTGCGCATGTGCCTGGCCGCGGCCACGCTGCCCCTGGCCCTGGCCGCCCCCGCGGCCTGGGCCCAGGCCTGGCCGAGCAAACCCATCGTCATCCTCAACGGCTACCCGGCCGGCGGCGACTCGGACGTGCTGGCGCGCGTCTTCGCCGAGAAGCTCACGGCCAAGCTGGGCAAGCAGGTGATCGTGGACAACCGTCCCGGCGCCAGCGGCACCATCGCGGCGGTGGCGGCGGCCAAGGCCCCGGCCGACGGCCACACGCTGCTGTTCGTGCCCAGTACCTTCGCCATCGCCCAGCACACGCTCAAGCCGCACCCGAGCACCGCGCACGACGTCAACAAGGACTTCACGCCCATCATCCTGGCCGGCAACGTGCCGCTGCTGGCGGTGACGGCCAAGGGCGGTGCCAAGGACATGCAGCAGCTCATCGCCGAAGCGCGCGGCGGCAAGGCGCTGACCTACGGCACGCCGGGCGCGGGCTCCCCCATGCACGTCGTGGGCGAGATGCTCAACAAGGCCGCGGGCACCAAGATCACGCACGCCCCGTACCGCGGCGTGGCGCCGGTGGTGAACGACACGCTGGGCGGGCACGTCTCGGTCGGCTGGGTCACGCCGGCGGCCGTCACGGCGCACCTGGAGGCCGGCAAGCTGGTGCCGCTGGCGGTGTCCGGTGCCCAGCGCTCGAAGCTGCTGCCCGAGGTGCCCACGCTGGCGGAGCTGGGCTACAAGGACGTGACGGTCACGGCCTGGATGGGCCTGCTGGGCCCGAAGAACCTGCCGCAGCCCATCGTGCAGAAGCTCAACGGGCTGATGAACGAGATCCTGAAGATGCCCGACGTGGTGGCGCGCATGAACACCCTGGGCGTCGAACCCGTGGGCGGCGAGCCCTCGGTGCTGGCCAAGCAGATCGCCACCGACGACGAGCGCTTCGGCCGGCTGGTCAAGGAATTCGGCATCAGCGCCGAATGAGCCATCAACCCATGGAGAGCAGCATGATCCTGGGCATCGACGAGATCACCTACGGCGCCGAAGACCTGAACACCTGCCGCAGCTTCCTGCGGGACTGGGGCTTGACCTTGGTGCAGGACAGCCCCGAGCGGCTGGTGTTCGAATGCCTCAACGGCTGCCGCGTGTCGGTGGCCGATCCGCGGCGGGTGGCGCTGCCCGCGCCCTTCGAGGACGGCCCCACGCTGCGCGAGGTGGTCTGGGGCGTCAGCGACGAAGCCAGCCTGCAGGCGCTGCGCGAGCAGCTGCGCCAGGCGCCTGGCTTCGTGGTGGAGGAGGACGGCCGCCGTGTCGGCTGCACTGACCCCAACGGCATGGCCGTGCGCTTCCAGGTCAGCGTCAAGCGGCCGGTGCAGGTGCAGGGCACCGTGAGCAACACCTGGGACCGGCGCGAGCGCGTGGACCAGCGCGGCACGGTGTACGAGCGCGCGCAGCCGATCGAGGTGGGCCACGTGGTGTTCTTCGTGGCCGACCTGGAGGCGACGCAGGCCTTCTACGCCTCGCTGGGCTTCGTCACCTCGGACCGCTACCCGGAGCGCGGCGCCTTCATGCGCTGCGCGCCGCGCGGCGGGCACCACGACCTGTTCCTGCTGCGCACGCCGGACGGCCGTCGCGGGCTCAACCACGTGGCCTTCACGGTGCGCGACATCCACGAGGTCTTCGGCGGCGGCCTGTACTTCAGCGGCCAGGGATGGGACACGCAGCTCGGCCCGGGCCGGCACCCGATCTCCTCGGCCTACTTCTGGTACTTCCGCAATCCGGCCGGCGGCCTGATCGAGTACTACGCCGACGAGGACGAGCTGACCGAGGCCTGGGAAGCGCGCGACTTCGAGCCCGGCCCGACCGTGTTCGCCGAGTGGGCCATCGAGGGCGGCATCGACGGCCGCACCCGCCGCCAGAAGGGCCGCCAGGCCGACGGCAAGTTCCTGAGCGACAGGCGCGACTGACCCGCGCGGCCCAAGCGCAAGCGCGCTGCCCGCAGTACGAGGACAACTCCATGGAAGACAACCGCACCGCCGTCATCGTCGGCGCCGGCCAGGCCGGCCGCTGGGTGGCGCTGACCCTGCGCGCCGAAGGTTTCACTGGGCGCATCGTCCTGTTCGGCGACGAGCCGCACCTGCCCTACGACCGCCCGCCGCTGTCCAAGGCGGTGCTGCACGGCACGGCGGACCTGCCGCAGCTGGCGCTGCTGACAGCGGCCAAGGCGGACGAGCTGCGTGTCGAGTGGCAAGCGGTGGCGGTGAGCGCCATCGACCGCGAGGCGCGCCGCGTGCGCGCCGCGGACGGCAGCCAGACGAGCTACGACTGGCTGTTCCTGGCGCAGGGCGGGCGGGCGCGCACGCTGCCGGGACTGGCGCCGCATCCGCGCGTGGCGACGCTGCGCAGCTGGGAGGACGCACAGCACATCAAGGCGCTGATCGGGTCCTCGCGCCACCTGCTGGTGCTGGGCGGCGGCTGGATCGGCCTGGAAGTCGCCGCCTCGGCGCGCCAGCGCGGCTGCGAGGTCACCGTAGTGGAGGCGGCGCCGCGCCTGTGCGTGCGCACGGTGCCAGCCTGCGTGTCGGCGCACCTGCAGGCGCTGCACGAAGGCCACGGCGTAGCGCTGCGGCTGGGCCAGGCGGTGCAGCAGGTCGAAGCGGGCGAGGACGGCGTGCGGCTGCGCCTCGCGAACGGCGAAACGCTGCAGGGCGATGCGCTGGTGCTGGGCATCGGGCTGGTGGCCGAGGACGCGTTGGCTGCCGCGGCGGGCCTGGCCTGCGACAACGGCGTGCTCACTGACGCGTCGGGCCGCACCGCCGACCCGGCCGTCTTCGCGGTGGGCGACATGGCCAACGCGTTGCAGGGCGGCGGGCGGCGCCAGCGCATTGAGTCCTGGGAGAACGCGCAGCGCATGGCGGTGGCCGCGGCCAAGGCGGCGCTGGGCGTGGCCCACGACCCGCTGGCCGAGGGCGCGCCGTGGTTCTGGTCCGACCAGTACGACGACAACTTGCAGCTGCTGGGGCTGCCCGACGAGCGACTGCACATCGTCGAGCGCGTGGTGCCCGCCAGGCGCCAGCGCCTGTTCTTCTTCTGCGAGGGCGCGCGCGTGCGGGCCGTCGCCGCGGTCAATGCCGGGCGCGAGATCAAGGTCGCGCGCAAGTGGATGCTGCAGGACCGCTTTCCCGACATCGAGGCGCTGGCCGACGCCGGCGTCGATCTTCAGAAGCTGCCCACGGCGGCAGCCCACGCCTGAACCCCCAGGAGACAAGCCATGAGCGAATGGACCCCCGTCGGCAGCCGCGAGCAGGTCGAAACCGACAACCCCCTGGCCGCCGAAGTCGGCGAGCTGAAGCTGGGCATCTACGAAGTGGACGGCGAGCTGCACGCCGTCGAGGACGTGTGTCCGCACGCGATGGCGCTGCTGACGCAGGGCTTCGTGGACGGCTGCGAGGTCGAGTGCCCGCTGCACAACGCCGTGTTCGACGTCACCACTGGCAAGCACCTGCGCGGCGAGCCCTGCCGCGACCTGCGCGCGTTCCCCGTGCGCGTGGTGGACAGCCGCATCGAGGTGTGCCCGGTCCCGCTGGACTGAGCCGCCAAGCCTTCACGAGACCCACACCGGAGACCGCCATGGACTTCAATCCCTACCTGCTGGCCAAGGTGCAGTTCATCAGCACCAATCCCAACGCGCTGCAGCTCGACCACAACCCCAGCCTCAAGCCCTGGGAATCGCCGTGCCCGAACAACGTGGCCGGCAAGGGCCAGATCGAGGAGCCGGGCCGCATGCCCAACATCGTGTGGCAGACCCGCACCGCCGCGCCCACCGACTACGAGAACGCGCTGGGCGACGCGCTGGAAGTCGTCTTCGGCCAGGGCGCCGAGACGGCCGAGGAGGTCGTGGCCGGCCTGAACGCGCAGGGCCTGCGCGGGCCCGGCGGCCACGCCTGGACGGTGGAGAGCTTCGAAGCCGAGATGGCGCGCCTGGGCGCCTGAACCCGAACACCTTGCACTGGAGACAAGCATGGGAACTTCCGATCAAGACGTGCTGGTGAAGGCCGAGGCCCAGCGCATCCTCAACACCGGCGTGCGCAACCTGTGGTGGCCGGTGGCGCCGAGCTGGCAGGTGAACAACGCCCCGGTGGGCGTGACGCGGCTGGGCGAGCGCATCGTGCTGTGGCGCGACGGCAAGGGCCAGGTGCACGCGCTGGAGGACCGCTGCCCGCACCGCGGCGCGCGGCTGTCGCTGGGCTGGAACCTGGGCGACCGCGTGGCCTGCTGGTACCACGGCGTGGAGGTGGACGGCTGCGGCGTGGTGGCCAAGGTGCCGGCCTCGGGCAACTGCCCCATGGAGGGCCGGCAGCAGGTGCGCAGCTACCCGGTGCAGGAGCGCGCCGGGGCGATCTTCCTGTGGTTCGGCATCGACCCGAAGGCCGAGCCGGCGCCGCTGGAGCTGCCGGAGGACCTGGTGTCGGACGAGTATTCGCACTTCCTGTGCCTGTCCAACTGGAAGGTGAACTACCGCTACGCCATCGACAACGTGATGGACCCGATGCACGGCGCCTACCTGCACGCCACCTCGCACTCGATGGCCGAGGGCGACAAGTCGGCCGAGATGCGCGTGCGCAAGACGGAAACCGGGCTGATGTTCGAGAAGACGGGCCAGCGCGGCGTGAACTTCGACTGGGTGGAGCTGGGCGACACGGGCTGCCTGTGGCTGCGCCTGGCGATCCCGTACCAGAAGCGCTACGGGCCGGGCGGCTCCTTCGGCATCGTGGGCTTCGCCACGCCGGTGGACGACAAGCACACGCAGGTCTACTTCTGGCGCACGCGCAAGGTGCAGGGCTGGCAGCGCGACGCGTGGCGCTTCCTCTACCGCAACCGCTTGGAGGGCCTGCACTGGGCGGTGCTGGAGCAGGACCAGTTCGTCCTGGAGTCGATGCCCGAGGACGCGCGCAACCGCGAGTTCCTGTACGAGCACGACGTCGGGCTGGTGCGCGTGCGCCGCATGCTGGAGAAGCGCGCGACGGAGCAGGCGCAGGCGCTGGCGGCGCTCAAGGCGGGCTGAGGAGGGGAGGAGCACACGCGCCGGTACGCTCGCGCTCCCGTCCGTACCGGAGCGCGCTCATGAACAACCTGTCTGCCCAGCAGCCAAGGTACAGGGCTGGCAGCGCGGCGCGTGGCGCTTCCTCTCTGCCCCATGCATTCCTATCTTGATGACTGGAACAGCCGAACGAGCAGGTCGCGCGCCCAGCGCAGCATGGGCATGTGCTCGTGCCGACGGCTCCAGTGAAGCGCGACGGTGAAATCGTCCGTGGGCAACCGCGCATCCAGCACCTGAAAGCGATCGGCGGGCTCGAAACCCGCGGCGATCGCGCGCGGCATCAGCACCGCCAGGTCGGTGTCTCTCACGATCGCCGGCAAGGCGAGGAAGGTAGACGTCATCAGCCTGATGCGCCGGTCAAGGTTGAGTGAATGCAGGATGCGCAACGTCTGGGCATGGGAGCGCACGGCCACCAGGTCGAGCTTCTGAAGCTGTTGCAGGTTCAACGTCCGGCGTCCCAGCTGGTCCGCCAGCGGGTGGCCCGCACGCATGAGCAGCACGTAGCGGTCGGTCAGGAGCTCGGTCCTGGCCGTGTTGCCGACCTCGGGCAGGAAGCCGATGGCGAAATGGATGTCGCCGTTGTCCAGGGCCAGGGCAATCTCGCCTTGCGCCCAGGTCCTGGCCTGCACCTGCATGCCGGGCGCCACGCGGCGCATTTCTGCCATCAGCTCCGGCAGGAACCTCGCTTCGCCGATGTCCGTCAGATGCACGCGCAACTCGGTCGAGGAGACCAGCGGATCGAAGGCGTCTTCGTCGCTCAGGCCCGCCTCCAGCAACGCCAGCCCGGCCTGGACCGATTGGGCCAGCCGCTCGGCGCGTTGCGTCGGCCGCACGCCGCCCGGCATGCGCTCGAAGAGATGGTCGCCCACGGCCACCCGCAGCCGCGTCAGCGCCTGGCTGGTGGCTGGCTGCGACATCCCCAGCTGCTCGGCCGCGCGGCTGATGTTGCGCGTCCTGTAGACGGTGTCGAACAGCCGCAGCAGGTTCAGATCCAGGTCACGCATATTGATTGGGTGGATGGCACTTAGTAGCTCCATATTATTGGCGGATACCTCTGCGGTGCCCAAACTGTGCCCATTCGACACCAAGGGCACCCCATGCGACCTGAAGAGACCACCCGGCCGGCCCAAGCGCACAGGCCCACCGTGCGCGAGGCGTTCCTGCGCCTGATGCGCGACCTCGGCATCGACACCGTGTTCGGCAATCCCGGCTCGACCGAGCTGCCCATGTTCCGGGATTTCCCGGCGGACTTCCGCTACGTGCTGGGACTGCAGGAATCGGTGGTGGTGGGCATGGCCGACGGCTATGCCCAGGCCACGCGCAACGCGGCGATGGTGAACCTGCACTCGGCCGCCGGCGTGGGGCACGCCATGGGCAACATCTTCACGGCGTACAAAAACCAGACGCCGTTGATCGTGACCGCAGGCCAGCAGGCGCGCTCGATCCTGGCCTTCGACCCGTTCCTGTCGGCGACCCAGGCCACGGAACTGCCCCGTCCCTACGTGAAGTGGGCCTGCGAACCCGCGCGGGCCGAGGACGTGCCGCAGGCGCTGCTACGCGCCTACCAGATGGCCATGCAGCCACCGTGCGGCCCGGTTTTCCTGTCCATTCCGGCCGATGACTGGGACCGTCTGACCGACTGGGTGACGGCGCGGCACGTGAGCCATGCCATTGCGCCGGATCCGGCATCCATCGCCCAGGTCGCACAAGCGCTGGCGGCGAGCACGCGGCCCGCGATCGTCGTCGGTGCCGGCGTGGACCGCGACGCCGCGGTGGAGCGCGTCGTCGAGCTGGCCGAGCGCCACCAGGCCGCGGTGTACGCCGCGCCCATGAGCGCACGCTGTGGCTTTCCCGAGCGCCACGCGCTGTTCCGTGGCTTCCTGCCGGCCATGCGCGAGCGCATCGTGCAGAGCCTCTTCGGCCACGACCTGATCCTGGTGCTGGGCGCGCCGGCCTTCATCTACCACGTGGAAGGCGACGGCCCCCACGTCCCGGAGGGCGCGCAGCTCTGGCAGATCGTCGACGACCCGCAGACCGCCGCCTGGACCCCTGCGGGCAACAGCGTGGTGTCCAGCATCCACCTGGCCGTCGGCGCTCTGCTGGCAGGCTCCCGGCCGGCACAGGCCCGCGGCGCGCCGCCGGCACGCGTTGCCGCGGCCCCTGTCGCGCCCAGCATGCCCATGTCGGTGGCCTACGCATTGCAAACGCTGGATGCCGTGCGCCACGCCGACGACGTGGTCGTGGAAGAGGCGCCGGGGTCGCGCGGCGTGATGCAGGCGTATCTGCCCATGGACGGTGCCGAGACCTTCTACACCATGGCCAGCGGCGGACTCGGCCACGGCATGCCCGCCGCCGTGGGCGTGGCGCTCGCCCGCCAGCGCATGGGACTGCCCGGCCGCGTTATCGGGCTCATCGGCGACGGGTCGAGCCTCTATTCCATCCAGGCGCTCTACAGCGCGGCACAACTGGGCGTGCCCGTCACCTTCGTGATCCTCAACAACCGCCGCTACGCGGCGCTGCAGGACTTCGCGCCGGTGTTTGGCTATGCGCCTGGCGTCAAGCCCGAGGGAACGGATCTGCCCGACCTCGATTTCGTGGCCCTGGCCAAGGGGCATGGCCTGCCCGGACACCGCGTCGAATGGCCCGAGGAACTGGCCGCCGCGCTGAAGCAGGCCCTGCACCACAGCGGCCCCTGCCTCATCGAGCTCGTGGTGAGCTGAGCCGGCTTGGCTCCACTGGACAAGCATTCATTTCGGAGACATCGCATGAATTCCATTTCCATGCTCATCGGCGGCGAGCGCGTGGGCGCCACGGGGGGCGCCACCTTCGAGCGCCGCAATCCGCTGGATGGCCAAGTCGCCACCCGCGCCCCGGCCGCCACGCCGGTCGATGCCGTGCGCGCGGTGGAGGCCGCGCAAAAGGCCTTCCCCGCCTGGTCCGAGATGGGCCCGGGCGAGCGCCGCACGCTGCTGCTCAAGGCGGCCCAGGCCCTGGAAGCCAAGGCCGAAGCCTTCACGCAGGCCGTGGCCGCCGAGACCGGCGGCTCGGCGATCTGGTCCGGCTTCAACGTCCACGTGGCCGCCGGCATGCTGCAGGAAGCCGCGTCGCTGACCACGCAGATCAACGGCGAGATCATCCCCTCCAACGTCCCCGGGAGCCTGGCCATGGCGGTGCGCCAGCCCGCGGGCGTGGTGCTGGGCCTGGCACCCTGGAACGCCCCGGTGATCCTGGGCGTGCGTGCCATCGCCACGCCGCTGGCCTGCGGCAACACCGTGGTGCT
>JAEYPG010000680.1 GCA_023410975.1 Pseudomonadota bacterium | reverse complement strand
GGTACACGGCTTCCAGGCCAGCCTTGGCCTGCTGCATCGCCTGGCCGGCGGTGATCGCGCCGAAGGCGTTCACGTAGCCCTTCTTGGCACCGCCGTTGACCTTCTCCCACAGCTTCTCGGCACCGCGCTGGGCCAGCGTGTACTCGGGCTGCAGGCTGCCGCGCAGACGCACCACGTCGGCGGCGCTGTAGCCGCGCTTCACGAGCTTCCAACGGGGGTTCTCAGCCCAGTCCTTCTCCAGGGCGGCGATCTGCTGTTCGCGGGTCAGTTGGCTCATCAGGTACTCCTTCAGGGGTGAGATGCAAGTGGCGAATCGATGGCTAAAGCCTAAAGGCGGAAGGCCTCGGACAGAAGACTTATGTCTTATATAAGACAGATTTTTTTCTTCATATGAATCAATAACTTGCAAAATCACTCTCGCAATGCGGGATGAGATTTTCCGTAATGAGAAAAATTGCTGCGCCGCGAAAAACCAAGAATTCACAATGCGAAACGCCGTTTTTCACCGTGCGAAGAAGGGCCCAAGCACAGCCCGGGGCGGCGCGCATCCCCAGCAACCCGGAGCACACGCAACCAGATCGCTGCAAAGAGGTTGGACGAGCCGGACGCCGATGGCGCGCTCGGCCCGGCTCAACCACCCAGGCGCACGCGGCCCACATGCCGCAGCGCCAGCAGCGCCAGCGCGAGCACCACCAGTAGCGGGCGCAACGGCACCGGCTGGCGCCGCGGCTGCGCCAGTGCCTGGTCCCGCAGCAGTGCCAGCAGTGGCGCGCCCGCCTGCAGCCGGGCGTAGCGCAGGCCGGTTTCCTGCGCCAGGCGCTGCAGGTAGGGCTCGCGCAGGGAGGACAGGTGCTCGCGCCCCGGCGTGGCGCCCAGGTCGGGCGGCGCAGGGCCGGCGGGGTCCTCCACCATGCGCTCGCCCTGCACGCTGCCGCCGCGGCCCTGGCTGTAGGGCTCGACCTGCAGCACCTCGCGCGCGCCCCAGAAGCCCAGTGGCCGACCCTCAGGATCGCTGCGCGGAATGGGTACTGGCGCCAGCCCGCCCACGCCCACCAGCCAGCCCGAGGCGCGGTCGGTGCTGTCCATGGGCGGGCGATAGCGCGGATTCAGCGGCGGCGCCTCGTGGCCATCGGTGACGAAGACCAGGGACGGCACGTCGGGCAGCGCCCGCACCAGGCGCAGCGCGCTGTTGAGCCCCTTGGCCACCTCGCTGTTGCCGCTCCACGCCATGCGGCCGTCGATGCGCGCCAGCGCGCCGCGCAGCTCCTGCAGATGCGAGCAGACCTCCAGTGGCGCCAGCAGCAGCACGCTGCGGTGCTCGGTGAATACGCCCAGTCCGATGCGCGAGCCGCAGGGCAGCCGCCCCAGCGCCCCGTGCAGTGCGGCGCGCGCCAGCGCCAGCCGCGAGACGCTGCGGCCCTCCAGTTGTACGTCGGCCACGTCCATGCTCTGCGTGATGTCCAGCACCACCACCGACTCCAGCTGCGCGCGCACCAGCGGCAGCTGCGGATCGGCCAGCGCCAGAAGCAGCAGCCCGATGGCGCCCGGCAGCAGCGCCCTGCGCCCTCGCAACCCGGCCAGGACATGGCGCAGCGCTGCCGGGACGGCGAATCGCCTGCCGCTCATGGCAGCCCCTGCGCCACGCCGCGCGCCGTGGTGGGCGCACGTTCGGCGTCACGCGGTGCGGCGGCGGGCGCCGTCTCCGCGTCGTCGGCATCGGGCTGCAGGCGCTGGGCGCGTTCCAGGTTGTAGCGTGCGGCCCAGTGGCCCGGGTCCTGGCGCAGCAGCTCGCGGTAGTTCTCCTTGGCCAGCTCGACCAGCGCGATGGCCTGCCCGGGCTGCTCTCCCGCGCGCAGCCGCCCGGCCTCCCGCAGCAGCGCATTGGCGGCGTTGAAGCGCGCGGCCCGGCCCAGCGGCGTACCGGACTGCAACGCGCGCCAGCCGTCCAGCGCCGTCGCATCGTGTCCGCCGGCGGCCTGCTCGCTCGCGATGGCAAAACGCAGCTCGGCCGGCAGCGTGTCCGGCGCGCGTGCCGCCTGCTCGCCAGCCTCGGCCAGCACCTGCTGCCGCGTGATCACCCTGTTCCAGGCCTGAGCGCGCCACAGCGCCGCCCCATCCCACACCAGCGCACCCAGCGCTGCCACGAACAGCAACGCCAGGAAATGCCGGCGCGCGCGGCGGCTCAGGCCCAGCGTGTGCGCTGTACGCATTGCGCCCCCCACAGCAACAAGCAGCTTCCCAGGGCCACCGCCAGGCAGGTGCCGTCCAGCGAGCGCGGTGGCAGCCGCTCCTCGAAGGCGCTGGGCAGGTCGGCCAGGCGACCCACGTCCGCCACCGCGCGCTGCAGCGCCGCCGGGTCCTCGATCTCGTAGGCGTGGTACTGCGGGCCCAGCGTACCGAAGTAGCGGTGCAGGAACACCTCCGGCACGTTGGACGCCGCCTCGGGATCGCTGCCCGGGGGCGGCTGCAGGCCCGGGCTACCGGCCGAGCGCAGGTAAAGCCAGTAGAGCGAAACGCGGTCGCGCCGCATGCGCTGCGTGATGCGCTCGCGCATGGCCGGCTCCAGGTGGTCGCCGCCATCGGACACCAGCATCACGATGCGCGCGCCGGCAAAGGGCCGGTGCCCGAAGTGGTCCAGCGCCGCCAGCACGCCGCGTCCGATGTCCGTCTCGCCCAGCCCGCGCCCGACCGCCCCGGCGGCGATGGCGGCCTGCACCGCCGCCGTGTGCTGCGTGAAGTCCAGCACCGGCATGGGCGCGGAACTGAAGGCCACCAGCGCGAAGCGGTCGTTCGGGCGTTGGGCCACGAAGTCCGACAGCACCTCCCGTGCGACACCGCTCTTGGCGCGGCCCCGCGCCTGGGCCGCCAACTCGCCGCCACGCGCCGCCTCGCCGCCGCCGTTGCGCGCGCTGCCGAAGCTCTGGTCCATGCTCCCGCTGCGATCCAGCAGCAGCACGATCTCGGCCCCACGTCCCACCCGCTGCACCACGCGCTCGGCCAACCGCGGCCCGGCCAGCGCCAGCACCAACGCGGCGATCGCCAGGGAGCCCAGCGCGCGCAGCAGCAGCGACAGCAGCCAGCCGGCCGGATCGGGCGGCAGCAGCGCCAACGCGCCGTGCAGCACCGGGACTTCGGCACCGCGCCGCCAGGGCAGCAGCGCCAGCGGCAGCAGCAGCAACCACAGTGGCTGGGCCAGCGTCATCGAGCACTCTCCCGTTCCAGCAGCCGGGCCCGCCGGCATAGCGCCTTGAGCCAGCCCAGCTCCGGGATGGCCTCGCCACCCGGCGCGAAGAAGGTGCGGCGCGACAGCTCGAAGAAGCGCTCCAGCTCCGGGCGCAGCGGCGCAAAGGCCGGCCGGCGCGCAAGGAAGCCGTCCAGCCCCGGCGCGAACAGCGCCTCGCCGGCACTGAGATCCAGCGCGTGATGCAGCACCGTCATCGCCTGGCGCCAGTGCGCTGCGCTGGCCGGCTCGGGCAGCCGGCGCATCTGCCGCCACGCAAGGGCGAAAGGTTTTGCCTGGCGCCGCCATGGCCAGCCCAGCAGGCTTCCCAGCAAAACGGCACCGGCCAGCACGGCCACCAGCGCCTCGGCAGCGAGCCTGGAACGCAGCAGGTGGGTCTGGATAAGCGGCGGCGGCAGGTCGGGTTGCAGGGCGCCGAGACCCCGGCGCTCCGGAGGCGGATCGGGCACCAACGGGCTCACCAGGATGGGCAGCCCGTCCAGCCGCGCCTCCTGCGGGCGTGCGGCACCGGCGAAGCGCAGCGTCACCGGCGGCAGGTCCAGCAGTTGCGGCGCGCTGGGCGAGCGCAGCACCTGGTAGCGCAGCAGCAGCGTCGCACTGCCGCCAGGCCGCCACCACGGCGGCGGCTCCCAGCGGGCTTCGCGCAGCTCCAGCGAAGCGCCGAGACGCGGCGCGGGCAGGGATTCCATGTCCAACCGCAGGCCGGCGGGAATGTCCACTTCGGCGCGACGCTCCACCAGGTCGCCAAGCTGGTAGCCGAAGCGGCGGAGTTCCACCTCACGCAGCTGTACCGACTGCGCACAGGCAGAGCCTATTGCGAGCAGCGCGGGCGCGAGGAGCACGGAGGGGCTTGCCATCCGGCTGAGCCGGTTCACGGCGCCTGGCTTGGCCAGTTCCAGTCGCCGCTTATCCCTGCAGGAAATACCGCGTGACCGCATCCGCATCGAAGCTTTCCTCGATAAACAGCGGCCGCAGCCGCGCCTGCGCGAAGACAGCCTTCAAGGCCTCCCGCCGCTCATGCGCCGCCTGGGCCCAGCGCGTGCGCAGGCCGGGCCGCCACCACAGCAGGCGGCACTCGCCGCTTTCCGCATCCACCAGCGGCAACAGGCCCGCCTGGCCGCCGGGCTCCAGCTCCCGCCGATCCCAGAGCACCACCGGTACCACCCAGTGCGCCGCGAAGGCCGACAGCCAACGCCGCAGCTCCTCCAGCGGCACGTGGAAATCCGAGGCCAGGAACAGCAGCGCCCGCCCCCGCCCCTGACCCGTTATGGCCGCCGCCTGCGCCAGCGCGCGGCTGCCACGGCCCACCGGCTGCAGCGCGCGCAGCCGCGCCGCGAGATCCAGCGCCCGGCCGGCCTGGTGCGCGGGCGGCCACAGCAGGTCCTCGCGCACGTGGTCGTCACAGGCCACGCAACCGAAGGGATCGCCCGTGCGCCAGGCGGACCAGGCCAGGCTCGATGCGAAATCCGCCAGCAACTCCAGCTTGCGCCGCGGCGCGCCGAAGGCCATGGAGCCGGAGACATCGGCGATCAGCCATACCGTCTGCGCCCGCGGCGGGCTGTGCAGGCGTACCTGCCACCGCTGAAAGGGATCGCGCAGCGTGGCGCGCAGGTCCAGCCGACGCGCGTCCGGCGCGCGCAGCCAATCGGCATGGCCGCGGAACTCCAGCCCGCCCTCGCCGCCCTGCCCGCGGTGCGCGCCCGGGCGCAGGCCCGACGCCGGCGCGGGCAGCCGGTAGAAGAATTCGGCCGGCGTGGCATCCATGGCGGCTCAGGGCGCGGGCACCGCTTGCAGGATGGCGGCGGTCAGCGCCGGCACCAGCGCCGCGCGGGCACTGCCGAGGAAGACGAGGATCACGATCAGCACCAGCACCACCGCCTCGACCAAAGTCATGTAGACACGCTTGACTGCGGCATCGATGAAGGT
>JAEYPG010000522.1 GCA_023410975.1 Pseudomonadota bacterium | reverse complement strand
GCCCCAGGCCCGCATCGAACCCTCGATCGCCGCAGCCGATAACGCCGGCTTCTCTGGTTGTGGTTTGCGTACGCGGCCGTCAGGTCCAGCGTGGAGTTGCCACTCTCGCTCCGCAGCTTCAAGCACGCCGCGGGTAGCACGCCGCGTTGCTTCGGCCTGGATGCCACGCACCTGCAGCGCCTGTGCGAAGGTTTCTCGCCAACGGTGCAGATCCGCCTTGCGCGGGTTCAGGCGGCTCATGTTGTGACCCTCGATTCGCACGACCAAGTGGACATGCGGGTGTTCCTTGTCGCCATGGAAAGCCCAGCACCATTGGTGGTTGGCCAACTCGCGCCGAGCGAAGTCCTCGACCGCTGCGCACAGCCCGTCCCTCTGCGTGCCAGGTGGCATGCCAAGGGCAATGTGCAGCGCCTCTTTTCGATGGCTGTGTTCCGGAATTTCGGAGCCGCCCCAGCGGAAATCGTCAGCGGTGGCCATTACCTCCACCATGCCCAGGCGTTCATCCTCGCGCTCGTTCGTCAACGGCAGCTCGCCGTGCCGAGTGATGTACGTGAGGTGCGCACGCAGCTGGTCCATGCCTTTGGAACCCCCGGTGACCTTCACCATGACTTGGGGCATGCTCCGCACCGTTGCTGTGATGCGCTCGCGGATGTTGGCCGCCGTGGGAATGCGAGGTGGCGTGAAGCGCACCGGTCCGCCGCCTTTGCCTCGATTCGATCGCGGATAGAACAGCTCGCTGCCCCACAGCAGCAGCACGCCGTCCACTTTTGGCCGCCCCAGCGTTCTGGACAGCTGCGCCATGGTCTTACTCCTGCGTCGGACTGCCTGGCGAAGGCTTGGACGTTTCCGACCGGCGCCACCCCCCGTTGCCGGTACGCCGTGTGGCGCTGTAGGCGGCAATGAACCTGGATGCCTGTTTGATGTGTGCCTGCGCTGCCTCGACGGTGTCGCTTATGAGCTGGTGGTCGGCGGTCGTGAGCTGTCCGGGCTTCGTATGCAAGTGCCGCACGAGCTGGTTGAAGTTGCCAGCCAGCTTGGTGAGCTGGTAGTTGGACTGCGCCAGCGCTTCTAGGGTCTTGGGGCCCACCACCGTATTCGTTGGGCTTGTGAGCAGTCGGGCCATGTATTCGGCCATGGACAACTTCTCACGGCTGGCCAGTTCGACCAGCGTCTGGTGCTCGGACACCAGCAGCCGCATGTCGAAGCGCACCGTGGGACCGTCCAGGCGCCTGCGAGGGATTGGCACGGCTGCAGGTTCAGGGCTGACACCGGCCGCCTCTACAGCTGCCTGCAGAGCCGCCCTTGACCATTGGCTGGGGAGCTGACCGCTTTCCTTGGCGCACCGCTCCACGTCCTCTTTCAGCTTGCCTACATCGAGCACCAGCAGCTGGCGGCCCCTCTTCTCGCTCATAGGGTTTCGGCGACCAGGTCCAGCAACATGCCAGCGACGATGAGGAACAGCCCCACGAAGACGCCAATGTCGAAAATCTTGCCGTGCCGACAGACCAACGCACACACCCACAGACCGGGCGCGAATACGGCCGAATACAGCACCAGCTGCAACGGCAACTCTGCCAGGGCAGCGATCAGGGCACCGAGTACGGCAGCCACCAGGAAGGGCAGCCATGGGTGGCGAGGCTTGGGGCCACCTGAGAACTGCCGTGGCGGCTGAGTAGTGTTTCTCATCGGAGCGCTCCTAAGTCCCTCGCCAGCTGTAATACATAAACCGGCGATCAGCCTATCCTGCCCCTAACTTTCCCCACTCCGTCTATCTCCACCCTGCCATCGCTTCTTTTGCGCCGCGCCAGTACGGCAAGCAGAGAGCACAGGGCACCCTTTTGGCCTTCCAAGCCGACTGTTGGACGGTCCAACAGCGCAGGGCGAAAATTGGTCTGACCCGAGAGCAGTGCGCTCCGGACGCAAAAAAGCCGCCATACGGGCGGCTTGCTCACGGTGTCCTGACCGTGACACTACACGGCTGCCATCAAGCAGTTGCTTCCACCCGCACGATGCGTACCTTGGCGGGCTGTACGTACTGGGGTTGGTCCTTGCTCCCAACGGGCCGCACGGGGATACGGTCCTTGCGCGGCTTGCAGTCCGTCACGACCTCCATCAGATCTGCCCCTACTTCAACCACCACGCGCAACTGTACCGAGGCCGCTTTCGACTTGGCTGATGCGCCCTCCTCTTTGGCCTTGTTGGACGGTCCAACAGGAGAAGACGTGGTCGCCTTGGTTACCCTGGTCGAATCGCGCTCGATATCGGCACGATCGCTGTTGGACCGTCCAACAGCTGCCGCGGTCAGCTGCTTCACCACTTCGGCCGCAGGCTGTGCATCGCCATTGGCAGCAAGCTCTCGCGCCGTCTCCAGCACTGCGGACGGGTTCTCCTTGATCGCGGCGCGCAGCGGGGAGGCATCACGGAAGCGGATGTCGCCGGGCGAGCTGAAAGCGTTCACGACCTCTGTCGGCAGGGTCGCGATGGTGATGGCTTTGGATATGTCCCCGGGGTCGCGACCGATGGCCCTGGCCAGTGCCTGCAGC
Source organism: Pseudomonadota bacterium (assembly GCA_023410975.1). GTDB lineage: Bacteria > Pseudomonadota > Gammaproteobacteria > Burkholderiales > Burkholderiaceae_C > Azohydromonas. The sequence goes on along the minus strand of JAEYPG010000522.1, from coordinate 5,022 downwards.
GAAGGGAACAAGCCCTCCTCCAACGCCCGCTGATACATGCGGCCCTGCTCGTAGGCCGACAGCGGTTCACGGGCGCGGTTCTCGCGCTCCATCTGCGCCCACAACTGTTGGTCGCCGACCTCCTCGACCACGGCGGAGATATCGATCCCCAATTCCAGGCAGGCACGGTGGCGGCGGTGGCCGAACACGATCTCGTACTGCAGTTCGCCCTCTGGCGGCGTCAGCGGCCTGATCTTGATGGGCTGGACATTGCCGCCAGCGTCAGCAATCTCGTCCTTCAGGCTGGCGAACGCCTCGCTCTGGAACGAGTCATCGGCTCGGTTGACCCAGCGGCTCGGGCGGATCGTCTTGGGGTCCAGTTTGAGGGATTCGCCGGTAGCAACGGCCTGCGCATCCAGGGCGCCGAGGTCCAGACTGGCGGACAGATCGATACTCATTGGAAGGTTCCTTGTATTCGTAAGGCAGCAGGAGCGGCGGCTTATTCCACGCCCATCAACTGCGCGATGCGATCCATCACGGGCTTGATCTCAGCCCAAGCTTCGCGCGCTGCGGTGTGGTTCTTGACCTCCCACAGCACCTGACCGCTGGCCTGGATCTGGGCGATCACCGTGCGGTCAGGGATGCGCGCCAGATCCTTGATCTCGGTCGGGTTGTCCTTCATGCCCATCAACTGCGCCCGGTACTCGGGAACCGCCAGCAACTTCTCCAGGTTGACCCGCTGGAACGGGACCGGCTTCACGAGATTGGGCAGCATTCCCAGGAACTTCAATTCCTTGTTCAGCGTGGCACGGATGCGCCCGATACCCACGCGCTTGCCGTTGAACAGGTCCGCAATGCCGTCGATGGACTCCTGGTTGAGCTGGATCGGTGCGAGCACGTAGTCGATCGACACCATCGCGGCCAGCACGCGGATATCGGGGTTCGGGTTGGTGTCCACGATCACCACGTCGAACTTGCCTTCCATCCGGCGCAGGAAAGAGCGGAAGTTGCCAGCGAATGCGTTATGCTTGTCTGGCTGGCGCTCCAGGCTTTCCAGCGCGTCCTTGTCCCCCGGCACCAGCACGTACGGTGCGGCCTCTACATCAGCCTTCGGGTCGGTCAGCAGCTTGTCGCTGGTGATGGACGCCATCGTGACCTTGCCGGACTGCGACAGCGGACGCACGAGGTTCTTCTGGTGATCCAGGTTGATGACCAGAACGCGCTTGCCGCGCAGCAGCGCCAGGTAGTGCGCGAGCATCGTGGCGATGGCAGTCTTGCCAACGCCACCCTTCTGGGCGACCAGCATCAGGGACTTCAAGGTGCGAGTGCTCATGCGTTGCTCTCTGCCAGGATGGCTGTGATTTCTTCGGATGTGGCCTCGATGTCATTCACGGCCAGAAACTCGGCCAACTGGGCGAGCGTGTAGCCCGCGCGCTGCAGCTTCACCAACTCGGGCCGGAGGGCAGCCAGGCGTACATTGCGCGGCGGCTGCTGCAGCATGAACTGTTCGGCTGACACCTTCACTGCTTGAGCAGCAAGGTGCAGCTCCAGGATGCGCCGCTTCAGCGTACTGGCCTGGGGTGGCTTCACGTCGGCCTCCTGGGCTGCCGTGCTGGTCGGGATGCCGTCTACCAGCATGCGGCGCGCTAGCCTGATCGTGTGCTCCTGCATCGTTCCACCTTTTGCGACAGCGGCCTCAAATTGCTCGGGTGTGAGGAGCTGCTTGCTCCGACTTGCCATATGAACCTCGTTGCTTCGGTGGTCCTTCGGTCTGCTCTACGTGCTTGCAGGCCGAGCTTCCTGCAGCACAGGGCATCCGTGCAAATGCGGTATGAATTTTAACTTAACTTTCTGACAATTAATTGTTAACTGGCGCGTATGTAGAAGCGCGACGTGCGCCAGATCAGTTATTGGGTATGCAGGCCGCGCCAAGCCACCGGTTTCGTGGCTTGGCCAACTTTTCGCCAGTTCATGCGGCTCCCGGTGGTCGGACTGCATGTCCAAGCCCCCGACGTTGGCGGCGACAGACAGTAGCCAGCACAACCCGATGCGCCGGTGAAACTCCAGCAGGCCGCTCCAGAAGACGTGCCAGTGCGCGCGGCGTCTGTGATGCTTCAGGCCGGGTCGGGTACCGTTGCCGGAATCGCGCTTCTGTTCAGCTCGGTAGGCCCGGCGCGGCACGGAGGGTCACGGCCGCTGTGCCTTGAGTTCGGTCAGCTGCTCGCGCAGTTGCTGGTGCTCATGGTTGTTGGCCATCACTTGGCGGTTGGCGTCGCCGCGGTCGGACGCGATGCCGCGGCGCTCCATCTGCACCGCTGCAGCGCCCATGTGGATCGTCGCTTCGCGCTCGATGCCCTGTTCCTTGAGACTGCGCGCGTCGATGCGCTCGGGCCTGCCGGCCTGCGCCAGCGCCTCGTTGGCAAGGTTCTGCCACAGTTCGCGCACGGCCTTCACCTCCTCGGCAACCCATCCCAACCCGCGCGCTCGGCGGTCCCTATCGCTGAGCTCGATGGCGGTCTTCTCGCCCAGCATCAACGCCCCGGAGGCATCCCGGCGGACGACGCGCGTGGTGGTGAGGCAGTGCGCACCGTAGTTCCTGGCGTCGCCTTTGTGGGCGGGGGCATGGACCGCAAGGTCCACGGCGACGCCATACCGCTGCGCCAGCTCGATGGCGAAGCGCCGGGCCAGTTCGTGGCGCTGCCGGGCATCGAGTTCGGCCGGCAGTGCCACCTCCCATTCCCGTGCAGTGCGGCCGTCCTTGCGCCTCTCAGCAGCCTCGGCGGCATTCCACAGCTTTTGGCGGTCAATGGTGCCGCCATCTGGCAGCAGGATCTCGGCGCTCACCACGCCCACCTTGTGCGCGTGGTCGTGGACCTGACCGGTGCGCCCGTCCACCAGGCGGCACGCCGTGCGCTGGGCCGCCACGGCGACCGCTGAAGTGCCGGAGCTACGACTGACCGATCTGGTGGTTGCATGAAAGATCGCCATGGCCTTTTGCCTCCTTCAGCATGGACGTCAACCGTACCAGCCAGCAGTCGCTGAGAGGCACACGGTGGTGCCTCTTTCACAACGACCGAAGACACGTTCCGGCCGTGCTGGCACCCCATTCGGCGACTAGACTCCCTCGCGCTGTCCTGGCCTTCCATGCACCATGCACCGGCGCCCGATTCGTGAGCGGTGCGCGAGGCGGGTGGAAGGGCAGGGCTGCGCTGTTTTCACAAGACCCTGCGCGCTGCTTGATCCCGAGCCGGTGTGCCCACACAGGGGCCATTCGAACATTCAGGGACCAGAAATGATGGAAGGACTTCCGAGCAGCTGGGTCAAGCCGGTGGCCAAGCCCACCCGGGAATCCTTAAAGGCCCGCATTGCTGAGCTGCGCGCCGAGCTGACCGAGGCCGAGGCGCAGCTGCACGAGATGGAAAAGAGCGACCGGCTGGAGGCGCTGGTGAAGGTCACAATGTCATGCGGGCATTCGAGCTGACGCCGGCGGATCTTGGGCTGGTGCCGGCTCCCAAGCGCCAGGGGCGGCCGCGCAAGACCTCCGGCTGAAGAACGTCATGGCGCCGCCTCGAAAAGGTGGTGTGCTGAGTTCCCGGGGTCAGCTCGCGCCGGCACGCCGTTGTCCATTTCCTCAAAGCCTGTGCCCGCAGCCCGGACGGTGTAGTGCCGCGCGCATTGGCCGCGCTGGCTCGCCCCGCGCCGCGTCGTTGTTGTCTCCCACTTTGATTTGCATTTCACCGGCCGGTTTTCTCCGCAATGCGTCACCAGCCAGCGCGTGACCGCGGTGAGGCAATGAGGGAAGGCGCGTGAGGCTCACGCCAGGGAAGCCGACCTGCAGGTCGGCTTCCCTGGCGTGGCGACGAGGATGACGCTGGGAGACGTGCGCCGGGGCTGCGCTGGCGCGCAGGCTCCCCCAAGATGACGGCCGCGGCTGCGGCACGTTGTGCCGGGCGTTTAGCCTGGGAGCCTGGTCATTGCCATGAGGAGGACCCGCAGGGCGGCAACCCCGCGGGCCCGATGCCGGTGCAGCTTCGCTTCGACACGGGGCTTGCCGGCGCCGACTACGTTAACCGAGAGCTCTGGCGTCGGGCAATCCTTCCACGCTGTCCGCTGCATCCGCGCGGAGGCTGCGGTCTGGTCAGGCACGGCAGCTATGAGCGCAAGCGCCCAGCGGGTACCCGCATCGCACGCTGGTACTGCCCACAGGGCCACTGCACGTTCAGCCTGCTGCCCGACCACTTGGCCTCCCGCTTCCCCGGCACGCTGGCCGAGATCGAGCAGGTGGCCGCCGCCGCTGAGGTGGCCTCCAGCTTGGAGGCCTGCGCCCACGAGCTACGCCCTGATCCCGTCGGGCTGCCCAGCGCGCTGCGCTGGGTGCGCCGGCGGCTGACAGTGGTGCGCACGCTGCTGCCGTTGGCCGTGACGCTGCTGCCGGCGCTGTTGCAGGGCTGTGCGGCCACGGTCACGGCCGTGCGTCAGCGCCTGCAGGTGCCCAACGCCCTGGAGCGGCTGCGCGCACTGCTGGCGCGCGAACTACCGGCGCTGGCTCCTCCGCTCGGATTGCGTCACCGCCGCCGCGGTAGCGGTGACGGCCACGGTGGCCTCCAACAACACATGGGGCCTGACCCGCCGCCCGCGGCTGCCTAGGGTCGGAACTCTTCCACCAGGAGGAGCGCTTCGTGACCGATCCTGCACACGCCCAGGCCGTGGCCCTGTTCCGCTACGGGCTCATCGCCGACTTGCTGCACATGCCCCTGGGCAGCCGCGGCCTGTACCCAAGGCTGCGGGAGAAGGCTGCGCTCGACTATGTCATCCCCGGCAGCAAGCGCACCCGGGTGGCGGCCGAGACGCTGCGTCACTGGCTCAAGGACTACCGACGCGGCGGCTTCGACGCGCTGTTCCCGAAGGACCGCAGTGATCACTCCCGCAACAACGTTGCATAACTGAGGTGGATTCCAAGGGGGGTGGGGTGCCATCAATGCGGTAGACCACCCGTACTCGCTCGGGTTCGATCTCGACGCGCTTGACCAAAGTGCGAATCAG
>JAEYPG010000197.1 GCA_023410975.1 Pseudomonadota bacterium | reverse complement strand
CGCCTGGAACGCGCGCAGGGCGTGCAGCGCGAGCGCGCCGCCGTGCGGCTGCAGGCCCTGGCTGCGCGGCTGCTGCGCGCGCAGGAGGTGCAGCACCAGCGCACGCTGCTCACGCTGCAGGGCATGGAGCAGCGCCTGGCAGCCCTGGACCCGCACCGGGTGCTGTCGCGCGGTTACGCCTGGGTGACGAACGAAGCCGGCCAGCCCATCGTCTCGGCACGTGCGTTGCAGCCGGGCCAGCAGGTGCAGGCGGTGTGGAGCGACGGCCGTGCGCTGGCGCAGGTGCTGCAGGTGCATTCCGACGGCGAGGCATGAGCCTCGCGCGCAAGGCCCTTGCACCGCCGGCGCGCCGCGCCGCGCACTCCTACAATCGCCGTGGCTTTGTCCGTTGCACGCCTTTTGACGTGCATCAATGAACCCAGGAGAAAAGATGGAACACGTTCTGCCCCCGCTGCCCTACGGCTACGACGACCTCGCCCCGCACTACAGCCGCGAGACCCTGGAGTACCACCACGACAAGCACCACAACGCCTACGTGGTGAACCTCAACAACCTCCAGAAGGGCACCGAGTTCGAGAACATGGCCCTGGAAGACATCATCAAGAAGTCCTCCGGCGGCATCTACAACAACGCGGCCCAGATCTGGAACCACACCTTCTTCTGGAGCTGCATGAAGCCCAACGGCGGCGGTGAGCCCAAGGGCGCGCTGGCCCAGGCCATCAACGCCAAGTTCGGCTCCTACGCCGCTTTCCGCGAAGCCTTCGTCAAGAGCGCCGTGGGCAACTTTGGCTCCGGCTGGACCTGGCTGGTCGGCAAGGCCGACGGCAGCGTGGACATCGTCAACATGGGCGCCGCCGGCACGCCGCTGACCACCGGCGACAAGCCGCTGCTGACCGTGGACGTGTGGGAGCACGCCTACTACATCGACTACCGCAACCTGCGTCCGAAGTTCGTCGAGACCTTCCTCGACAAGCTGGTGAACTGGGACTTCGCGGAAAGCAACTTCGCTGCCTGAGGCCATTGAGGCCCGCGGCGCCCGGCGCGGCGCCGCTTGAGCGATGTCAATAGGCCGATCTTGCGATCGGCCTTTTTGTTTCACTTGGGCGCGTTGAACGGTGCGCCGCTAAGCTTCGCGCCGGTCTGGATGCCGCGCTTGGCAAACCAGCCCTGGTTCATCTCCAGCGCATAGCGCACCGGCTTGGCCGAGCAGTGGGAGTCCAGCGTCTGAGGCTTCATGTCGGCGATGTTCACCACCGTCCCGTTATCGGCCAGGAAGGCGATGGAAAGCGGCAGCAGCGTGTTCTTCATCCAGAAGCATTGCGGGGCCGCCTGCTCGAACACGAACAGCATGCCCTCGTGAGCCGCCATCTCGCGCCTGTACATCAGGCCGGTGGCGCGCTGCTCCGGGGTGAGCGCCACCTCGGCGCGAATGTTGTGCATGCCCGCGTTGAGCGTGATGGTTTCGAGCCGCTGGGGCTGGCTCTGCTGTGCGACGGCGGGCAGGGTGGTGAGTGCCAGGGCCAGCAGCCCCGTCAGGAATGCGTACGTCTTGATCTTGATCATGCCGTGCTCTGGGGTTGACACCTAGATTATCCCTGTCGTCGAGCCTGTGGCCGGCGCCTGCCCGTCGTCGATGAACGCACCCACCGCCTCCCTGGACACCACCGCCCAACAGCCCGATCTCGCCGTACTGGACGACCCGCAGGAGCAGCAACGCTTCACGCGCTGGCGCGAGGGACGTGACGGGCAGCGCGTTGGCGAGTCGGTGCTGCGCCTCTCTGGCATGTATTGCGCCGCCTGTGCCGACACCATCGAGCAGGCGCTCATGGGCGTGCCGGGCGTGCAATCCGCGCGCGTGAGCGCCTCGGCCGAGCGCGCGCGCATCGAGTGGGACCCGTCGCGCACGCGCGTGGCGGAGATGGTGCAAGCCATCCGCCGTGCCGGCTACGACGCCGTGCCCGACGCCGCCGCGCCGGCACGCGCACTGCGCCAGGCCGAGAACCGGCAGGCCGTGTGGCGGCTGTTCGTGGCCTGGTTCTGCATGATGCAGGTGATGATGATGGCTTGGCCGATCTACGTGGCCAAGCCGGGCGAGATGGCGCCCGACCTGTGGCAACTGCTCAACTGGGGCTCCTGGGTGTTGAGCGTGCCGGTGGTGTGGTGGTCGGCCGCACCGTTCCTCAAGGGGGCCTGGCGCAGCCTGCGCACGCGGCGCATCGGCATGGACGTGCCGGTGGCGCTGGGCGTGATCGTGACCTTCGTTGCCAGCAGCGGCGCGACCTTCGACCCGGGCGGCATCTTCGGCCGCGAGGTGTATTTCGACTCGCTCACGATGTTCGTGGCCTTCCTGCTGGCCGGGCGCTATCTGGAGATGCGCGCGCGCCATCGCGTGGCCGCTGCGCTGGAGGAGGCGCTGGCGCGCATGCCGCAGACGGCGCAGCGCGTGCGCGCCGATGGCAGCCTCGAAGCCGTGAGCGTGCATGCGCTGCATCCGGGCGACTTGGTGCAAGTGGCGCTGGGCGAGAGCTACCCGGCCGACGGCGAGCTCATCGAGGGACAGACCCAATCCGACGAGTCGCTGCTCAGCGGCGAGTCGCGCCCGGTATCGCGGCAGTGCGGCGACGCGCTGGTGGGCGGCGCCGTCAACGTCGGCGCCCCGGTGCGCATGCGCGTGCAGCGCGTGGGCGCCGACACTCGTTACGAGCGCATCGTGGCGCTGATGCAGCAGGCGCTCACCGAGCGGCCCGCGCTGGCGCGCAGTGCCGACCGCTGGGCGCGGCCTTTCCTGTGGGCGGTGCTGTTGCTGGCCATCGGGGCGGCGCTGGCGTGGAGCCTGGTGGATCCGTCGCGTGCGGTGTGGGTGGCGGTGTCGGTGCTGATCGTGACCTGTCCGTGCGCACTGTCGCTGGCGGCGCCCTCGGCGCTGGTGGCCGCCGCCGGCGGGCTGGCGCGCCGCGGCGTGCTGCTGCAGCGGCTGGATGCGCTGGAAGCGCTGGCGCGGGTGCGGCGCCTCTTCATCGACAAGACCGGCACGCTGACCGAGGACAGCCTGGCGCTGCGCGAAGTGCAGCCGGCTGCCGGCGTGGCCGCTGCCGAACAGGATGCGCTGCGCCAGCGGGCCGTGGAGCTGGCCCGCTGGTCCAGGCATCCGCTGTCGCGCGCGCTGGCGCAGGCCCTGGGCGGCGAGAAGGCCGCTCCGGGCGAGGGCGGCTGGACTCAGGTGCGCGAGCAACCAGGTCAGGGCCTCAGCGCGCTGGACGCGCAGGGCCGGGAATGGCGCCTGGGTCGGGCTTCGTGGGTGGCCGATGCGCCCATGGCCGATGGCGGCGACGCGCTGCAGGCGGCCTTTGGCCCGCGCGGTCAGGTGCTGCTGACCTTCTGTTTCGAAGAGCGGCTGCGCGAGGACGCGGCCTCGGCCATGGCTGCGCTGCGCGCTGCCGGCATCGAGCCCGCGCTGCTGTCGGGCGACGCGCCCGCGCGCGTGCAGCGGGTGGCGCAACGCCTGGAACTGCCGGTGGCGCAGGCCGGCGCCACGCCCGAACACAAGCTCGAAGCGGTGCGCGAGGCGCAGGCGAGAGGCGAAGTGGTGGCCATGGTTGGTGACGGCGTCAACGATGCGCCGGTGCTGGCGCAGGCCGACGTCTCCTTCGCGATGGGCGACGGCGCGCTGGTGGCTCGGGTGCATGCCGATGCCATCCTGCCGTCGCAAAGGCTTCAGGCATTGGCCGATGCGCGCAGTATTGCCGCCAGGACCATGAGGGTGGTGCGGCAAAATATCGCCTGGGCCGCGCTCTACAACCTGGCCTGTATCCCGCTGGCGCTGGCCGGCTGGCTCCCCCCGTGGGCCGCTGGCCTGGGCATGGCAACGAGCTCACTGCTCGTGGTGGGCAACTCGTTGCGCCTGGCGCGCTGATGGACGATGGAAATCCTGTTCCTGCTCATTCCGATGTCGGCGCTGCTGGTGCTGATGATCATCGGCGTGTTCGGCTGGGCCTTGCACGGCGGGCAATTTGACGATCTCGACCGAGAGGGCGAGCGCATCTTGAATGCGGATGGTGAAGCGTTGACGGGGGTCAAGCTTGGAGAAAGCGTGGCCCCGAACAATGCGCACCGGGTGGATTCTCACTAAGAAGGAGGCCAGTGATGGCTCAAGCGGCGCAACCGGGAAGACCGGTATATAGCGACGCCCCCGTGCGATTGTTCGCACTGGCGGCAGTGCTCTGGGGTGTGGTCGGCATGTTCGTGGGCGTGTTCATCGCCACGCAGCTTGCCTTCCCTGATCTGACGTTCGGCATTCCCTGGCTGAGCTACGGGCGCTTGCGTCCGCTGCACACCAACGCGGTGATCTTCGCCTTCGGCGGCTGCGCGTTGTTTGCCACGTCCTACCACGTGGTGCAGCGCACCTGCCAGACGCGACTGTTCGCGCCGGGCCTGGCCATGTTCACGTTCTGGGCTTGGCAGCTGGTCATCGTGCTGGCCGCGATCTCGCTGCCGCTGGGCTACACCTCCGGCAAGGAATACGCCGAGCTGGAGTGGCCGATCGACATCCTGATCGCCGTCACCTGGGTCTCTTACGCGATCGTGTTCTTCGGCACGGTGGGCATCCGCAAGGTGCGCCACATCTACGTGGCCAACTGGTTCTTCGGCGCCTTCATCATCGCCGTGGCCCTGCTGCACATCGTCAACAGCGCCGCGATCCCGGTGAGCCTGACCAAGTCCTACTCCGCCTACGCCGGCGTGCAGGACGCCATGGTGCAGTGGTGGTACGGCCACAATGCCGTGGGCTTCTTCCTGACCGCGGGCTTCCTGGGGATGATGTACTACTACATCCCCAAGCAGGCCGAGCGCCCGGTGTACTCGTATCGCCTGTCGATCGTGCACTTCTGGGCCCTGATCTTCACGTACATGTGGGCGGGTCCGCACCACCTGCACTACACCGCGCTGCCCGACTGGACGCAGAGCGTGGGCATGATCTTCTCGCTGGTGCTGCTGGCGCCGAGCTGGGGCGGCATGATCAACGGCATCATGACCCTCTCGGGTGCGTGGCACAAGCTGCGTGACGACGCGATCCTGAAGTTCCTGATCGTTGCGCTGTCGTTCTACGGCATGTCGACCTTCGAAGGTCCGATGATGTCGATCAAGACCGTCAACGCGCTGTCGCACTACACCGACTGGACCGTGGGCCACGTGCACTCCGGCGCTCTGGGCTGGGTGGGCATGATCTCGATCGGCTCGCTGTACTTCCTGATCCCGCGCATGTTCGGCCGCAAGAC
>JAEYPG010000473.1 GCA_023410975.1 Pseudomonadota bacterium | reverse complement strand
GGCGAGTTGAAGGAGAACAGCCGCGGCTCCAGCTCCGTGAGCGAGTAGTCGCAGTGCGGGCAGGCGAAGCGGCTGCTGAAGGGTGTCTCGCGCCCGCTGTCCATCTCCAGCGCCAGGGCGCGCGCGTTGCCGATGCGCAGGCAGGTCTCGAAGCTCTCGGCCAGCCGCTGGCGCAGGCCCCCGCTGCCGCCGGTGCCGGTGTCCTCGGCGCGCACGCGCACGCGGTCCACCACGACGTCGATGTCATGCGCGCGGCCGTCGGCGGCGGGCAGGCTGTCGATGTCGAACACCTGCCCGTCGATGCGAAAGCGCACGTAGCCCTGCGCCTGCAGGTCGGCCAGCACCGGCGCGAAGTCGCCCGTGCGAGCGCGCGCCACGGGGGCGAGCAGCATCAGCTTGGAGTCCTCGGGCAGTGCCAGCACCGTGTCCACCATCTGCGCCGTGCTCATGGCCTGCAGCGGCAGCGCGTGCTGCGGGCAGAACGGCGTGCCCGCGCGGGCATAGAGCAGGCGCAGGTAATCGTGGATCTCGGTGACGGTGCCGACGGTGGAGCGCGGGTTGTGGCTGGTGGCCTTCTGCTCGATGGAGATCGCGGGCGACAGGCCCTCGATCACGTCCACGTCGGGCTTGTCCATCAGCTGCAGGAACTGCCGCGCGTAGGCCGATAGGCTCTCCACGTAGCGGCGCTGGCCTTCGGCGTACAGGGTGTCGAAGGCCAGGCTGCTCTTGCCTGAGCCGCTCAGGCCCGTGATCACCACCAGCGCCTGCCGCGGCAGGTCCAGGTCGATGTTCTTGAGGTTGTGGGTGCGCGCGCCGCGCACGCGGATCGCAGGCGTCTCGGGATTCAAGGGTTTTCACTCAGCGCAGGACAACCGGCCATCATAGCCAGCGCCCGCGGCGCTCGTGCCGGACCCAGGGTCAACAACGCACGGACTGTCAACCCGCCGTGGGGGGATGGGGCGATCCCCCGATGGCGGTATGCCGCCGCTTGGGTATACGTCCCCCGATGAACGACGACACCCTGCGGCGTTTCGCTGATTCGGTTCCCGCCACCACAGCCGCCCTGCCGCCGGCGGCTCCCGTGGTCTCACTGTCCGAGGCGCCCGAAAAGCCCTCGGGCGCCGATGCGCCGGACGCGCACCAGGCGGCCTACGCCATGGACCGCGTGCTGCACGCTGCCGCCGCGCAGGTCACGGGCGGGCTGTCGCCCATCTCGCTGGGCCTGGCGCTGGCGGACTGGAGCTGGCACCTGGCGGCGCAGCCGGCCAACGCGGCGCGGCTGGCACTCTCCGCCCAGCAGCATGCGCTGGAAGCGCTGTCGGACTGCGTCAGCGGCGACTGCAGCGGCCCGCTGGCCGCGGATGCGCGCTTTCGCGACCCGTCCTGGCACCAGTGGCCCTTCGCGCCGCTGGCGCGCGCGCACCAGGCGGCGCAGCACTGGTGGCAGGACGCCAGCCGGCTGCGCGGCATGACGGCGCACCACGCGCAGGTGGTGCGCTTCTTCTCCCAGCAGTGGCTGGACATGCTCTCGCCCAGCAACAACTTCTTCACCAACCCCGAGGTGCTGCGCCGCACCGCCGAGCGCCAGGGCGCGAACCTGGCGGACGGCTTCGCCAACCGGCTGGACAGCTGGCGCCGCCGCCACGGCCTGGAGCCGCTGGCGCCGCCCGAGCACCCTTACCTGCCGGGCGTGGACCTGGCGCTCACGCCGGGCCAGGTGGTGCACCGCAACCACCTGGTGGAGCTGCTGCAGTACGCGCCCACCACGGACCAGGTGCAGGCCGAGCCGGTGTTCATCGTCCCGTCCTGGATCATGAAGTACTACATCCTGGACCTCTCGCCGCACAACTCGCTGGTGAAGTGGCTGACGGACCAGGGGCACACGGTGTTCATCCTGTCCTGGCGCAACCCGGACGAGAGCGACGCGCTGCTGAGCCTGGACGACTACCTGGAGCTGGGCATCCTGGACCCGCTGGCGGCCATCGCGCGCCAGATCCCCGACCAGCCCGTGCAAGCCTGCGGCTACTGCCTGGGCGGCACACTGCTGTCCATTGCCGCGGCGGCGCTGGCGCGGCCGGGCCAGGTGGAAGGCGCCGATCGGCTGCCCCGGCTCGCAGGCGTGACGCTGCTGGCGGCGCAGACCGACTTCACCGAACCGGGCGAGCTGGGCGTGCTGATCGACGAGTCTCAGGTCGAGCTGCTGGAGGACATCATGTCCGAGCGCGGCTTCCTCACCGGGCGGCAGATGGCCGAGACCTTCCAGTTCCTGCGCTCGCGCGAGCTGGTCTGGTCCACCCGCATGCGCGAGTTCTGGCTGGGCGAGCGGCTGCAGCCCAACGACCTCATGTCCTGGAACGCCGACGTCACGCGCATGCCCGCCGTGATGCACAGCCAGTACCTGCGCCGCTGCCACCTCCAGAATCAGCTCGCGCACGGCGAGTACCCGGTGCAGGGGCGCCCGGTGTCGCTGGGCGACATCCGCCAGCCCATCTTCTGCGTCGCCACCGAGCTGGACCACGTCTCGCCCTGGCGCTCGGTGTACCAGCTGCACCGGCTGGTGCACACCGAGCTGAGCTTCGTGCTGACCAACGGCGGGCACAACGCCGGCATCGTTTCCGAGCCCGGCCATGCGCGGCGGCGCTTCAGGATGCGGCGCGTGGCGCATGGCGCGCACTGGGCCGGGCCGGACGAGTGGCTGCAGGGCGCCATGCCGCACGAGGGCTCGTGGTGGCCGGCCTGGCACGACTGGCTGGTGGAGCACAGCTGCGGCCGGGTGCCGGCACGCCCCGTGCCGCAAGGGCTGGAGCCTGCCCCCGGGAGCTACGTGCATGTGCGCTAC
>JAEYPG010000441.1 GCA_023410975.1 Pseudomonadota bacterium | reverse complement strand
CAGCCCGGCTCGTGGCGGTGCGTGCAGTTGTAGAAGCGGCACTCCGGCACATGGGCGCGCAGGTCCGGCATGAGCATGGGCAGCTCTTCCGCCGGGACTTGGCGCAGGCCGAATTCCTGGAAGCCGGGCGAGTCGATCAGCGCGCCGCGGCGCGCTGCCGGGTCCAGCCAGTACCAGCGCGTGGTGGTCGTGGTGTGGCGGCCGGAGTTGAGCGCCTGCGAGATGTCGCCCACCTGCGCCTGCGCGTCCTGCACCATCAGGTTCACCAGCGTGCTCTTGCCCGTGCCGCTGGGGCCCAGCACCAGCGTGGCGGCGTCCTGCAGCAGCGGCGTGAGCAGCGCGCGCGACTCTTGCGGCTGGGTCTTGAGCGACGCTTCTAGCACTTCCACGCCCATGGCGCGGTAGGGCTGCAGCCGCTCGCGCGCCGCCTCGGCCTGCGGCAGCTCGGCCTTGTTGAGCAGCACGCGCACGGGGATGCCGGCGCTCTCGGCGGCGATCAGCGCGCGGCTGAGCTGCGACTCGCTGAACATCGGCTCGCCGGCCACGAGCATCAGGACCTGGTCGATGTTGGCGGCGAAGGACTTGGTGCGCCACTCGTCCTGGCGCATCAGCAGGTTGCGCCGCGGCTCCACCTGCTCGACCACGCCCTCGTCGCCGCTGGCCTGCCAGCGCACGCGGTCGCCCACCACGCACTCGATCTTCTTGCCGCGCAGGTGGCACTGCACGCGCTCGCCCTCGGGCGTCTCCACCACCACGTGGCGTCCGTGCGCGGACACCACCAGCCCGACGTCGAGCTCGCTATGGCGCCCCATGATCAGGACTGCGCCCGCAGGGCCGCCAGGCGCTCGGTGGCAGGCGGGTGCGAGTAGTAGAAGCGCGCGTACAGCGGATCGGGCGTGAGCGTGGAGGCGTTGTCCTCGTGCAGCTTGAGCAGCGCGTTGGCCAAATCGCGGCCGTCGGCCTGGGCGCAGGCGTAGGCATCGGCCTCGAATTCGTGGCGGCGCGACAGCCGCGCCCCCAGCGGCGAGAGCAGGAACATGAAGGGCGGCAGCACCAGCATGAACAGCAGCAGCGCCAGCGCGTCGTTGGGCGCGTCCAGGCTGGGCCGCACGCCCAGGCCCAGGTAGAACCAGGCCTGGCTGGAAAGCCAGCCCAGCAGCGCCAGCCCGGCCATGCTCAGCCCGAAGGCCAGCACCATGCGCTTGAGCACGTGGCGGTGCTTGTAGTGGCCCAGCTCGTGCGCCAGCACGGCCTCGATCTCGTTGCCGTTGAGCTTGGACAGCAGCGTGTCGAAGAACACCACGCGCTTGGCCGCGCCCAGGCCCGTGAAGTAGGCGTTGGCATGCGCGGAGCGGCGGCTGCCGTCCATCACGAACAGGCCCTTGGCGGCGAAGCCGCAGCGCTGCATCAGCGACTGCACCTGCGTCTTGAGCTCGCCCTCGGGCAGCGGCGTGAAGCGGTTGAACAGCGGCGCGATCAGCGTCGGGTACAGCACCAGCGCCAGGAGCTGGAACGCCGTCCACGCGGCCCAGGCCCACAGCCACCACAGCTGCCCGGTGGCGCCCATGATCCACAGCACCAGCGCCGCCAGCGGCAGCCCGATGAGCACGCCCACCAGCAGGCCCTTGAGCATGTCGCCCAGGTAAAGCTTCCAGGTCATGCGGTTGAAGCCGAAGCGCTGCTCCAGCACGAAGGTGCGGTAGAGCTCGAAGGGCAGGTCCAGCAGCGCGCCGATGACCACGAACGCGCCCAGCAGCGCAAGCTGGTAGCCCATGTCGCCCAGCACCGGCTGCACGTTGTCGCGCAGCAGCGTGTTGAGCGCGTCCAACCCGCCCAGCAGCGTCCAGGCCAGCAGCAGTGCCGAGCTGAAGGCCGCCTGCAGCAGCCCGAAGCGCCCGCGCGCCAGCGTGTAGTCCGCCGCGCGTTGGTGCGCGCGCAACGACACCGCTCCTGCGAAGGCCGCCGGCACCCTGTCGCGGTGCAGCGCGACGTGGCGCATCTGGCGCGTGGCAAGCCAGAGTTTCAGGAGCAGCGCCAGCAGCACGGCGCCTGCGAAGAGCAGGGTCAAGGCAGACATGGCGGCAAGTGTAGGGCTGCGACAATCGCCCCCTTTCCAGACAGCCCACGAGGACTTTTTCCCATGACGAGCGAGCTCGCCGCCAGCGACCAGAACCTGATCTGGATCGACCTGGAGATGACCGGCCTTTTCCCCGACCGCGACCGCATCATCGAGATCGCCGTCGTCGTCACCGATGCCCAGCTCAACGTGCGTGCCGAAGGGCCCGTGTTCGCCATCCACCAGAGCGACGCCACGCTCGACGCCATGGACGCCTGGAACAAGGGCACGCACGGCAAGAGCGGGCTGATCGACCGCGTGAAGGCGTCCACCGTGGACGAGGCGCAGGCGCAGCAGGCCGTCATCGACTGGCTCAAGCAGTACGTGGGCGCGGGCAAGAGCCCGATGTGCGGCAACTCCATCTGCCAGGACCGGCGCTTCCTCGCCAACTACATGCCCAAGCTGGAGTCCTTCTTCCACTACCGCAACCTGGACGTGAGCACGCTCAAGGAGCTGGCCAAGCGCTGGAAGCCCGCCGCGCTGGAAGGCTTCAAGAAGGCGCAGGCGCACACCGCGCTGGCCGACATCCACGAGTCTATCGACGAGCTGCTGCACTACCGCCGCACGTTCCTGGCGGCTTGACCTAGGCGAAGCCTTAGACCCTAAAAATAAGGGCTTTCACCGAGGCCCTTACAATCCGCGTTCGGTGCTGAGTTCTCGGCACCGTTCGCTCATCCCCTCTGACCTTCGTTGAGTTCTCCCGCACGGCAGCGCGTGGCGGAACTTGATCTCCCTCCCGCGGGCCGTTCGGCCGTTGCGGGAACCGGTCGGCGGCGATGCCGTCGCTTTCGGACCGGTGCACCTGCCCCTTCTTCGGGCCGGTGGAAATGTTCCTCCCGCGACTTGGATCCGGCGGTGCCTGCATGGCGCTGTCCGGCCGGCAGCTGTCTGCCGGCGCTGAAACTGAAGAACTCTGATGACTTTTGCTTCCCTGGGCCTCCACGACGCCCTGACCCGTGCCGTCTCCGATGCCGGCTACGAGAACCCGACCGAAGTGCAGGCCCGTGCCATTCCGCCCGCGATGGAAGGCCGCGACCTGCGCGTGTCCTCCAGCACCGGCAGCGGCAAGACCGCCAGCTTCGTGCTGCCCGCGCTGGAGCGCATCCTGGCCGCCCGCGGCGACAATACCAAGCGCCGCGACAAGGGCATGACCGGCCCGCGCGTGCTGGTGCTGGCCCCCACGCGCGAGCTGGCGCAGCAGGTGGCCAAGGCCGCCGTGGACTACGGCCGCCACGTGCAGGGCCTGCGCGTGGTCACCGTCGTCGGCGGCGTGCCCTACGGTGCGCAGCTCAAGGCGCTGCGCGGTCCGGTGGACATCCTGATCGCCACGCCCGGCCGCCTGATCGACCACGTGCAAAGCGGCAAGGCGCTGCTGCAGCACGTGGAGATGCTGGTGCTCGACGAAGCCGACCGCATGCTGGACATGGGCTTCATCGACGACATCAACTTCATTGCCAGCCAGCTGCCCGAGCAGCGCCAGACGGTGATGTACAGCGCCACCTTCGCCGGCCACGTCGGCCGCCTGGCCGACGAGCTGCTGCGCGACCCGCAGTCGGTGGACGTGGCCTCGCACACCGACACGCACGAGAACATCGAGCAGCGCCTGCACTGGGCTGACGACCTCACGCACAAGAACGCGCTGCTGGACCACCTGCTCACCGGCCGCGAGGTCGAGCAGGCCGTGGTGTTCACCAGCACCCAAGTCGACGCCGACCGCCTGGCCGACCGCCTGGGCGAGATGGGCCACTCGGTGGCCGCACTGCACGGCGGCATGCCGCAGGGCCGGCGCAACCGCGTGCTCAACGGGCTGCGCAACCGCCAGCTGCGCGTGCTGGTGGCCACCGACGTGGCCGCCCGCGGCATCGACGTGCCCACCATCAGCCACGTCATCAACTTCGGCCTGCCGATGAAGGCCGAGGACTACGTGCACCGCATCGGCCGCACCGGCCGTGCCGGCCGCTCGGGCCTGGCGGTGACGCTGGCCGAGCGCCGCGACGTGGTGATGATCAAGCGCATCCAGCAGTTCACGACGCAGACCATTCCCGTGGCCACCGTCGAAGGCCTGGAGCCGCGCCAGCCCGAGCCGCGCATCTACCCCAGCCGTCCGGACGGCGGCCGGGGTGGCAAGCCCTTCGGCAAGGGCAAGTCCTTCGGCGGCCCGCGCCGCGAGGGCTTCGACCGCGGCCCGCGCCGTGAAGGCGGCTTCCAACCGCGCGGCGAAGGCTTCGAAAGCCAACGCGGCGAGCGCTTTGCCGCTCCGCGCGAAGGCTTCGCGCCGCGCCCCGAGGGCAGCGGCCACTTCGGTGGTCCGCGTCCGGAAGGCCGCTTCGAGCGCCGTCCGGAAGGCGCCTTCAGCCGCCATGGCGACGGCAACCGCCACCATGGCGCGCCGCGCGACCGCAGCCCCTTCGAGCGCCGCGGCGACGGCCCGCAGGGCGCTGGCGGCTTCGACCGTGGCGGTGAGCGTCCGGCCGGCCGTGGTGGCCGTTTCGGCGAGCGCCAGGGCGATCGCGGCGGCTTCAACGCCGAGCGTGGCAGCCGTGGCCCGCGCCGCGACGGCGACTGGGAGCGTTGATCGCATTGCAGCGGGCGCCAGTCCGGCCCGCTGAAGCGCTGAACTCCAAATAAAAAAACCCGCCCGGCGCGAGCCCGGCGGGTTTTTTCATGGGAGGAGGGCGATCAGGCCTTGAGCAGCTCGACCTCGAACACCAGCGTGGCGTTGGGCGGGATCACGCCGCCGGCGCCGTAGGCGCCGTAGCCCAGCTCGGGCGGGATCACCAGCACGCGCGTGCCGCCTTCCTGCATGCCC
>JAEYPG010000439.1 GCA_023410975.1 Pseudomonadota bacterium | reverse complement strand
GCTCTTGGCCAGGGCACGCGCCAGCAGCAGCGCGGCGGCGATGCCGATGGCCTCGGGCAGCGCCGCGGGCGACCAGGCCGAGGCCGCCGCCACGAACAGCACCAGCGCCAGCACCCCGCCGGCGCTGCCGAACTGGCGCCGCCACACCCAGGGCCGCGGATGGCGGTTGCGCAGCCAGATGCCCGCCAGCAGCGGCACCAGCAGCGTGGAGAGCTGCAGCGTCTTGGCCAGCGCCAGGGCCAGCAGCACGCAGCCCAGCAGCAGCGCCACGGCGTTGTCCTGGCGCAGATCCAGCCGTTGCGCGATGAGGCCCAGCGCCGACCCCAGCAGGGCGCCCAGCACGATGGAGCCGCCGAAGTTCAGCAGCACCGGCAGCAGCGCCTGCTGCCACGCCGGGTCGCTCAGGCGCAGCCCGGCGCTCCAGGCCTGCAGCAGCAGCACGGCGTAGAGGGTGTTGAGCGCGCTGAGCGTGCTCAGCCGCTCAGTGACCTGCCCGGCGGCGTCGCACTCGGCGATCACGCGCTGCACCACCGCCGGCGACACGCTCACCGCGATCAGCGCCAGCACTCCGGCCACGGACTGCGGCACCTGCAGCCACAGCGCCGCCAGGTACACCGCCAGCGCGCTGAGCAGCGACTCCATCACGCTCGTGGCCAGCAGC
Source organism: Pseudomonadota bacterium (assembly GCA_023410975.1). Taxonomy (GTDB): domain Bacteria; phylum Pseudomonadota; class Gammaproteobacteria; order Burkholderiales; family Burkholderiaceae_C; genus Azohydromonas. Next base: position 10,592 of record JAEYPG010000439.1, on the reverse strand, counting down.
GCCGGGTTGCGCAGCAGCCAGCGCAGGTTCAGCCGCGCGCCGGCCTCGAACAGCAGCAGCGCCAGCGCCATGTCCACCACCAGGCGCAGCGCGGTCTCGCCGCCGCTGGCGCCCAGGCCGGCAATGGCCAGCAGGCAACCCACGGCGCCATAGCCCATGAGCCGCGGCCAGTGCAGCAACCGCCACAGGCCCTCGCCCAGCAGCGCCGCCAGGATCAGCGCCAGGGTCGCGCCCAGCAGGGTGTCCGGGCGCAGGGCCCAGGGGGCGGTGACGAAGCTCTCCATGACGCTGCAGGCTGACTGGGGCCGCCGACTTTGCCGCAGCGCAGCATGCGACGGTGCAACGGGAGGTGTCGCCTTCCCTGCTCCCGTTCGGGCTGAGCCTGTCGAAGGGTTCAGGGCGAACGGATCGGAAAAGACGTCAGCGGTGCAGCGGGTCCTCCGGCCCCTGGAAGCCGCCCTTGCGCAGCGTCACCACCAGCGTGTCGCGCCAGCCGAGCTCGCCTTCGGGCTGGATGGGGGTGGTCTCGTGGATGACGCGGGTGTCGTCCAGCAGCAGCAGCGTGCCGGGCTCGCTCATGGTGAAGCGCAGGCCCTGCGGGCCGTTGATGTCGAAGACGCGCGACTCGCCGCCCTTGACGTTGTGGCGCTGCAGCAGCAGCACCGATACCAGGTCCACGCCGTCACGGTGCGCGCCTTCGGGCGTGGGCCGGCCGATGCCGTCGGTGGTGTCGATGCGGAACACGTGCGCCTCGACGAACCAGGGCTGCACGCCGCGCAGCGCGTCGGCGCGTGCGGCCAGCAGTCGCAGCAGTTCCATCCACAGCGGGTCGGCCTCCAGCGCGGGCTCCAGCGGCTCGAACCAGCGCTCGATGCCGCCGTGCAGCGCGTTGTATTCCACCGGCTGCCAGTGCGCGCGGTGGGGCACGCACTGCACACGGCCCTCGGTGACCACGTAGTTGGCGTGGCGGCGGCGCCGGTAGCGGCCCCCGTCGCGCAGGTAGGCGTCGGGCGGCAGGCGATCCCAGAACGGCTGCCAGGCCTGCAGCGCGTCGGGCGCGGCGTGCAGCAGCGACTGCAGCGCCTGGGGCGACAGCACCGCGTGGCCCTGCGTGCGCAGAACGTCGTCGAGCCGGGCGGGGTCGGTGAAGGGCGGGGCCAGCATGGGGACCTCTTTGATGCGGGAAAAACCGGCAAGGATAGAGCGCGCGGCGCGGTGCCTCAGCGGCCGAGGTCGTAGGGCGGCAGCGGCGCGCCGCAGTCGCGGCAGAACCGGGCGTCGGGCTCGTGGCCCTCGCTCAGGCAGCTCGGGCAGGTGCGCGTGGTGGGGCGGGGGCGCGTGCGCTGCGCCGTGAACTCGGCGCTGACGATGCCCGTGGGCACGGCCAGCGTGCCCCAGCCCAGCAGCATCATGACCGAGGCGATGAGGCGGCCCAGGTCGGTCTTGGGCGTGATGTCGCCGAAGCCCACGGTGGTCATGGTCGTGATGGCCCAGTACACCGACACCGGGATGTTGGAGAAGCCGTGGGCCGGGCCCTCCACCACGTACATCAGCGTGCCCATGACCACCACCACCATGAGCACGAAGGACAGGAACACCAGGATCTTGCGCCGGCTGGCCATCAGCGCACGGCCCAGCGCGCCGTACTCGGCCACGTACTCGGCGAGCTTGAGGATCCGGAACAGCCGCAGCAGCCGCAGCACGCGCACGTCGATGAGCGCGTGCAGCCCCGGCACGAAGAACGAGAGGTAGGTGGGCAGGATCGCCAGCAGGTCGATGACGCCGAAGAAGCTGCGCGCGTAGCGCAGCGGGCGCTGCACGCAAACCAAGCGCGCCAGGTACTCCAGCGTGAACGCCAGCGTAAAGGCCCACTCCAGCACGTCGAAGACCGGCTTCCAGCGCGCGTGCAGGCTCTCCACGCTGTCGAGCATCACCACCGCCACGCTGGTGACGATCAGGCCGATGAGCGCCAGGTCGAAGGCGCGGCCGGCCGGGGTGTCGGCCTCGAAGATGACGGTGTAGACCTTGAGCCGCCAGCCCGACAGCGGACGGCCCAGGCGCCGTGCATCGGGGATGACAGGGGCGAAGGGCGCGGTGCTGTGATCCATGAACGAAGACTCCAAGGGCCGGATTTTCGGCTGTGGCACAGTCCCGCCCCGCTGCCCTTTCGCAAACCCAGAAGAGTTTTTCCGATGTCCCGTACCGCCGGAGCGCGCACATGGCGCTGAAGTCCACCATCTACAAGGCCCAGCTGCAGCTGGCCGACATGGACCGCCATGTCTACGCCGACCACTCGCTGACGCTGGCGCGCCACCCCTCGGAGACCGAGGAGCGGCTGATGATGCGGGTGCTGGCCTTCGCCCTGCACGTGGCGCCCGACGACCACCGGGGCCAGCTCGAATTCACCAAGGGCCTGTCGGACGTGGACGAGCCCGCGCTCTGGCACAAGGACCTCACCGGGCAGCTGCTGCACTGGATCGAGCTGGGCCAGCCCGAGGAGCGCCGGCTGCTCAAGGCCGCCGGGCGCGCCGACCGGGTCACGGTGATCTCCTACGCCAGCTCCACGCCGGTGTGGTGGGCGCCGCTGCAGGGCAAGCTCACCCGCGTGCCCAACGTGACGGTGTGGCAGATCCCGGCCGAGCAGAGCCAGGCGCTGGCGGCGCTGGCGCAGCGCGGCATGAACCTGCAGGTGACGGTGCAGGACGGCATCGTGTGGGTCGGCGACGGGCAGAGCTCGGTGCAGATCGAGCCGGTGAAGCTCACGGCCTGAGCCGCCATGGGGGCAGCCGGGCCGGCGCCACAATGGCCCGACCCTGGTCTAGGAACCCTCATGAATCACCCCGTACGACACAACCCGGCCGAGAGCCGCTTCGAGTGCCGCCTGGAGGGCGCGCTGGCGCAGTGCGCCTACCGCCGCGACGGCGGCACGGTGGAATTCGTCCACACCGAGGTGCCCGAGGCGATGAACGGCCAGGGCGTGGCCGCGGCGATGGTCCGGCAGGCCCTGGAATGGGCCCGCGCCGAAGGGCTGAAGGTGCGCCCGCTGTGCAGCTACGTGGCGTCCTACATGCGCCGCCATCCCGAGACGCAGGACCTGCTGGAGCCGCAGCCATGAGCCCGGCCGCCGATGCGCGCACCGTGCTGCGCTTCTGGTTCGGCGAGCCGCCACTGGTGGCGCGGCCGCAGTGGTTCACCAAGGACCCGGTCTTCGACGTCGAGATCCGCGCGCGCTTCACGCTGCTGATCGAGGCTGCGCTGCGTGGCGGCCTCGACGCCTGGCAGGCGGCGCCCGACACCGCGCTGGCGCGCTTGCTGCTGCTGGACCAGTTCACGCGCAACGCCTTCCGCGACACGCCGCGCGCCTTCGCCGGCGACGCGCAGGCCCTGGCCGGCGCGCGCGACATGGTGGCGCGCGGCTTCGACCAGGCGCTGGCGCCGCTGCAGCGCGTCTTCGTCTACCTGCCCTTCGAGCACGCCGAGGACTTGCAGGCGCAGCAGGAGTCGCTGCGCCTGTACGCCGCGCTCGCCGCCGCGGAGCCCTCGCTGGCGGACAACGAGGAGTGGGCGCGCAAGCACCACGTGATCATCGAGCGCTTCGGGCGCTTCCCGCACCGCAACGCCATCCTGGGCCGCGCTTCGACGCCCGAGGAAATCGAGTTCCTGAAGTTGCCCGGGTCGCGGTTCTGACAGCCAGGACGGCCAGCGAACCGGTGGCCGGCTTCGGGGACGACACCGGTGCCGACTTTTTCACGCCCGGCATGACGGGCGTGCTTGCCTCGTCCATGTCGTGCCCGGTCGGTCACGACGGCAGTGCTCCACGGCTGGACAATGCCGCCCGTGCCATCGGCGGCTGGGCGGCCGTGGCACCGCAACCCACTGCCAACAGCCATGCAAACCAATTTCGCCGACGCCATCATCAACATCACCGTGACTGGCCCGCTGGTGCGTCTGGAGCTGGGCACCGTCCTGAGCCAGAACAAGGATGGCAAACAGGAGCTGCTCGCCACGCCGACGCAGCAGCTGGTCATGCCGCTGGACGGCTTCCTGCGCGCCTTCGGCATGCAGAAGACCGTGGTCGAGAAGCTCATCGCCGACGGCGTGATCAAGGCCCAGCCGGCCACCGCGCCTGCCGAGGCCTGAAAGCGCTGATGCGGCTCCAGGGCGCGGCGATGCGTAGCAATCGCCTGTCCGGCGCGGGGCCGGCGCGCCGCCGTGCGGGTGCACCATGGGCGGGCGTAATAATCAGCGGGTTACACGTACGCGCGCCGTGCGCCTGGAGTCCCGAGCCTTGAGAGCCCCGCCGCGTTGCAGCCTCCCTCCCCCGGCCTGTGTCGCGCCCTCGGACGCGACCCTTTGGGCACCGCTCTTCCGTCTTCAACGCTCGCCGCTGCGGGCAGCGATGCCGTGAACGCCACCGCGCGCAACAACCAACGCGCGCGGCTGCTGCGCTGGCTGGCCGTGGCGCTGGTGCTGCTGGCCAGCATGGGCACGGTGCAATGGCTCCAGATCCAGCGCCTGCGCGGCGCGGCCGACGTGAAGGACGACACCGTGCTGCTGCTGGGCCTGCCGCAGCTGCGCGCCGAGTACCTGGAACTGCGCAGCCAGTGGCGCGCGCCGGCGGGGCCGGCACGCGAGAGCGACTCGCTGCAGCAGCGCTACCAGAGCTTCGTCAACCGCGTGGAGCTGCTTGAAGGCCCGCAGGGGCAGCGGCTGCTGTCGCGCAGCCCCGGGCTTGAACAGGCGGCACGCACGCTGCGCGACTTCGTCGCCCGGGCCGACCTCTACCTCGGTGCGCGCCCGCGGGCACGGCTGAGCGAGGAATCGCACCGCGCGCTGCAGCAGGAGCTGGAATCGCTGGATGAGCCCGTGCGCGCCCTGGCACGCGACGGCGCGCGCGAGGCGGCGCTGCAGATCACGCAGCGCGACGCCGCCATCGACGAGCACGCGAACGTGGAAACGGCGCTGACGCTGATCCTGGCGATGGGCGGCATCGGCATGGGCCTGCTCCTGCTGCGCCAGCGCCAGCAGCTCGACCAGCGCAGCGCCGGCGTGGAGCTGCTGGCGCAGCGGCTGCGCGAGGCGCGCCAGGAATCCGAGGCCGCCAGCCAGGCCAAGAGCGCCTTCCTGGCCAACATGAGCCACGAGATCCGCACGCCCTTCCAGGGCCTGCTGGGCATGCTGGCGCTGCTGCGCGACACGCCGCTGGAGCCGCGCCAGCAGGAGTACCTGCGCACCGCCAACGATGCGGCCGACCACCTGCTGTCGATCCTCAACGACATCCTGGACATGTCCAAGCTGGAGGCCGGCACGCTGGGGCTGCTGAGCGAGCCGGTGCCGCTGCGCGCGCTGGTGGCCGAGGTCGAGCAGGTGATGCGCCCGCGCGCCATGGCCAAGGGGCTGGCGCTGCGCGTGCACGTGGCGCCGGAGCTGCCCGCCGGGGTCGAGATCGACGGCACGCGGCTCAAGCAGGTGCTCAACAAGCTGATGAACAACGCCATCCAGTTCACCGACAGCGGCTCTGTCACGCTCAACGTGCGCCTGGGCAACGTCAGCGGCACGATGGAATGCGCCGTCACCGACACCGGCATCGGCATGGACGAGTACACCCTGAGCCGGCTGTTCCAGCGCTTCGTGCAGCCTGGCGGGCCGCGGCGCCAGGGCGGCACCGGGCTGGGGCTGGAGATCTCGCGCCACCTCGCGCGGCTCATGGGCGGCGACCTGCTGGTGCAGAGCAGCCCCGGCGCGGGCAGCTCCTTCACGCTGGTGCTGCCGCTGGTGGAGGCCCAGGAGCCCATGGCGCCCGAGGCCGACGAGCGGCTGCCGGTGGCGGGGTTGCGCGTGCTGGTGGCCGAGGACCATGAGATCAACCGCCGCTACCTCGGCGCGCTGCTGGACCGGCTGGGCCACCGCGCGCACATCGTGCGCAACGGCGTGGACGCGGTGCAGGCGGTGGCCGAGCAGCGCTTCGACCTCGTGCTGATGGACCTGCACATGCCCGTGCTCGACGGCGCGGGCGCCACGCAGGCCATCCGTGCCCTGCCCGCGGCGGCGGGCCAGGTGCCCATCGTGGCGCTGACCGCCGACGCCCTGCCCGAAACCCGCCAGCGCTGCCTCAGCGCAGGGATGAACGACGTGCTGACCAAACCCGTGACCCTGCAACAACTCGCCCAGGTGATGCGCAACCAGGTGCGTCCCCGCAACCACGCCTGCACCAGCCCCGAGGGCGGCGCCGCGCCGGCCTCGGCCGCGCCGCCCGTCGCGGCGCTGGTGGACGAGGCCGCCGCCACGACCGTGGCGCAGGTGCTCACCATCCCACACTACCGCTCGCTGGCGCAGCGCTACCTGGACGACCTGGCTGCTCAGCTGCCGCAGTTGAACGCCCAGGTGCAGTCGCTGCAGGAGGCGCTGGGGGCCGAGGAGGCCGCGGCGGCCGGTGCCCAGGTGGACCTGGCCGCCGCCGACGAAGTGCGCGCGCAGGAGCCGCAGATGCGCAGTGCGCTGCGCGCGGCCTCGCACGCGGCCAAGGGTGCGGCGCTGAACCTGGGTCTCACGGGTCTGGCACAAGCCGCGCTGGAAGTGGAGAAGAACGCCTCCACCGCCGAGCCCGCCACGCTGCTGGCGGCGCTGCAGCACTGGGACGCGCTGATGCCGGCCACGCGCGAAGCGCTGCGGCAATGCGGGTTGCTGGAGATGACGCCGGGCGCGACGGTGTGAGCGTCGCCTTCCGGGCGCCCCGAGCTCGACGAAGGGCTTGCCGCCTCAACGGGCTCCAGGGCTTCGACAGGCCCAGCCCGAACGGGATTTGAATGCAGCCGGTGGCTGCTAGACCACCACCGGCTCCGGCTCCAGCCGGATGCCGAAGCGGCCGTAGACGCTTTCCTGGATCGCGCGCGCCAGCGTCAGCACCTCCGCGCCGCTGGCGCCGCCGCGGTTGACGAGCACCAGCGCCTGCTTCTCGTACACGCCCGCACGGCCGATGCTCTTGCCCTTCCAGCCGCAGGCGTCGATGAGCCAGCCTGCGGCGAGCTTGACGCTGCCGTCGGCCAGCGGGTAGTGAACGATGTGCGGGTCGCGTGTGATGATGTCGCGGCACTGCTCGGCGCTGACGACCGGGTTCTTGAAGAAGCTGCCGGCGTTGCCCAGCGCCGCCGGGTCGGGCAGCTTGGCGCGGCGCACGGCGCAGACCCAGTCGAAGATCTGCCGCGCGTCCGGGTCGCGGACGCCGGTCTCGGCCATCTTCTTCTCCAGGTCGACGTAGCCCAGCACCGGGCGCCAGGGCCGCGGCAGCCTCAGGCGCACGCGGGTGATGAGGCTCTTGCCGGCCAGGCCGGCAAAGCCGCCCTGCTTGAAGACGCTGTCGCGGTAGCCGAAGCGGCAGGCGCGCGCATCCAGCGTCACGCTGCGCCCGGTGACCAGGTCCACCGCGTCCAGCGACTCGAAGCGGTCCTTGAGCTCCAGGCCGTAGGCGCCGATGTTCTGCACCGGCGAGGCGCCCACGGTGCCGGGGATCAGGGCCATGTTCTCCAGGCCGGGCAGGCCGTGGTCCAGCGTCCACTGCACCAGGGCGTGCCAGCTCTCGCCGGCGCCGGCCTCGACGATCCAGGCGTCCTCGCGCGTCTCGACCAGGCGGATGCCGGCCACCTCGACCTTGAGCACCAGCGCCGAGACGTCGCGCGTGAGCACCAGGTTGCTGCCGCCGCCCAGCACCAGCTTCTGCTCGCGGCCAAGCTCGGGGTGGTCCAGCACGCGGCGCACGTCGGCATCGCCGCGGATGCGCACCAGCTGGCGCGCCTGCGCCGGCAATCCGAAGCTGTTGTAGGGGCGCAGGCTCAGGCCGCGCTCGATGGACAGGGATTGCTGCATGAGAGAATTTTCGCCGATCCCTTCCTGACCCTAGCCATGCCCAGTTTCGACACCGTCCTGCAGCCCGAACTCGTCGAGGTGCGCAATGCCATCGACCAAGCCAACAAGGAAATCGGCACCCGCTTCGATTTCAAGGGCTCCGACGCCCGCGTGGAGTTCTCCGACAAGGGCAAGGACAAGGAGCTCACGCTCTACGCGGACAGCGATTTCCAGCTCGGCCAGGTCAAGGACGTCCTGCTGGCCAAGCTGTCCAAGCGCAACGTGGACGTCCGCTTCCTGGACGACAGCGCCAAGCCCGAGAAGATCGGCGGCGACAAGCTCAAGCAGCTGGTCAAGCTCAAGGCCGGCATCGACGCCGAGACGGCCAAGAAGATCCAGGGCCTGGTCAAGCAAAGCAAGATCAAGGTCCAGGCTTCCATCCAGGGCGACACCGTGCGCGTCAACGGTGCCAAGCGCGACGACCTGCAGGCCGTCATGGCGCTGTTGCGCAAGGACATCGACCTGCCGCTGAAGTTCGATAACTTCCGCGACTGAATTTCCCTTTTGCGGCAGCGCGGACCCGTCGGGGGCCGCGTGCCGCCATGCGTAAGCGCGTGCGGACGCGGGGTGTGTGACTTCCGCCACCTTGGCGGTGCTCTGGAATCGCGGAATTGCGGCCCGGGCGGTGCAGACTGGCGGCCTGCGCCCTTGATGTATCCAAGTGCAACTCCCCCGGTCAACGGAAGCGTCCTGACCTCGCCATGAGCCTTTCCCCGTCTCCCGTCGCCGTGCAGCCTGATGGCGAATTCGCCTTCGGCAATGCGGATTTCGAGCGCGTGCGCCAACTCATCTACCAACGCGCCGGCATCAGCCTGCACAACGGCAAGCAGGCCATGGTCTACAGCCGGCTGTCGCGGCGCCTGCGCGAGACGGGTCACCGCAGCTTCGCCTCCTACCTGCAGGCGCTGGAGACGGCGCGCGGTGCGGCGGCCGAGTCGGAGTGGCAGGAGTTCGTGAACTGCCTGACCACGAACCTCACCGCCTTCTTCCGCGAGGAGCACCACTTCCACGCCCTGGCCGAGGAGCTGCGCAAGCCCGGCGCGCACATCCAGCGCATCTGGTGCTGTGCCGCCTCCACCGGCGAGGAGCCCTACTCGCTGGCGATGACGGTGCTGGAGCACTCGCCGAATCCGCAGAACGTGCGCATCCTGGCCAGCGACATCGACACCAAGGTGCTGGGCACCGCGCAGCGCGGCGTGTACGACACGGGCTCGCGCGGCCTGAGCCCCGAGCGGCTGCGGCGCCACTTCCTGCGCGGCACCGGCGCCAACGCCGGGCGCATGAAGGTCAAGCCCGAGCTGGCGCGGCTGGTGAGCTTCTTCGCCTTCAACCTCATGAGTCCGTCCTGGGATCTGGGCGAGCCCTTCGACGCCGTGTTCTGCCGCAACGTGATGATCTATTTCGACGCCCCGACCCAGATGCAGGTGCTGCAACGCCTGCACCGCACCATGCGCCCCGGCGCGCTGCTGTACGTGGGGCACTCGGAGAACTTCGGCGATGCCCGCACGCTCTTCAAGCTGCGCGGCAAGACCATCTACGAGCGCCTGTGATGTCGGCACTTCCTATCCAAGCCATCTCCGCGCGGCTGCAGAGCACGGCGCTGCTGGAGAAGCTGCGTGCCGAGCGGCGCAAGCCGCACGAAGCCTCGTTCTTCTTCTTCGACGCGCACTTCCGCCGCGAGGCCGTGAAGGTGCTGCCCGGCGAGTACTTCGTGTACGACCAGGACATCCTGATCATGACCACGCTGGGCTCGTGCATCGCGGCATGCCTGTGGGACCGCGACCGCCGCCTGGGCGGCATGAACCACTTCATGCTGCCCGATGCCGGCGACGGCGCGCGCTACGGCCTGTACGCGATGGAGCTGCTCATCAACGAGCTCATGAAGCGCGGCGCCACGCGCTCCTCGCTGGAGGCCAAGGTCTTCGGCGGCGGCGCGGTGCTGGGCAACATGAGCACGCTCAACGTGGGCGAGCGCAACACCCGCTTCGTGCTGGACTACCTCAAGACCGAGCGCATTCCCGTCATCAGCCAGGACGTGATGGACGTGTACCCGCGCAAGGTCTGCTTCGAACCCGCCAGCGGCCGTGCCAAGGTCAAGCGCCTGGCACCCACGGCCATCGGCGAACAGCTGCTGGCGCAGGAGCGCGCGGCGGCCAAGACCGTGCCCACCGAAACGGGCTCGATCGAACTCTTCTGACTGGAACAGAGATGGCTTCTATTCGTGTGGTGGTGGTGGACGACTCGGCGCTGGTGCGCTCGCTGCTCAAGACCTTCATCGACCGACAACCCGACATGGAGTGTGTGGGCACCGCAGCCGATCCCTTCGCGGCGCGCGAGCTCATCCGGGAGGTCTCGCCCGACGTGGTGACCCTGGACATCGAGATGCCGCGCATGGACGGGCTCGAATTCCTGTCGCGGCTGATGAAGCTGAGGCCCACGCCGGTGGTGATGGTCTCCACCCTGACCGAGCGCGGCGCCGAGGCGACGATGCGCGCGCTGGAGCTGGGCGCCGTGGACTTCGTGAGCAAGCCACGCCTGGGCGTGGCCGAGGGACTGAACCAGCTCGCCGAGGAGATCTGCGACAAGATCCGCGCCGCCGCACGCTCGCGCATCCACCGCCGCGTGGCCGCGCCCGCTCCGGCGCCCACCGCCGCGGACGCGCCGCGCGCCCCGGCCACGCGCCCGCTGGG
>JAEYPG010000397.1 GCA_023410975.1 Pseudomonadota bacterium | reverse complement strand
GGCCGCCGCCCGGCCTGTGCCTGGGCGGGCTTTGGCAGCACTTGGTCTTGAGCCTGGCCGGCCCGTCCAGCGGCCCGGTTCGGCCCGGCTCGTCCCTTGTCATTGCCTCCTGGAGATTCCATGTCCTTCGACCTCGTCCTCATCGGCGGCACCGGCGACCTGGCCTGGCGCAAGCTCATGCCGGCCCTGTTCCAGGCCTGGCGCCACGGCACGCTGCCCGCGGGCGGGCGCATCCTGGCCGTGTCGCGCGAGCCGATGGACAGCGCCGCGTACCGCGACTGGCTGCAGCAGCGTTTCCAGGACCTGTCCGGCCCCACCCGCCCCTCGGCCGAAGCTTTTGAAAGCTTCGCCGAACAGGTGCACTACCTGCAGGTGGACCTGGCGCAGGCGGAGCACTACCAGCGGCTGCAGCGCTGGCTGAAGGAACCCAGGACGGCCGAGGGCCGCGACACCGCCGCCGACTCGATCGTGTTCTACCTGGCCACCAGCCCCCATCTCTTCCCGCAGATCTGCGAACAACTCGGCGCCGTGGGCCTGAACGGGCCCGAGGTGCGCGTGGTGCTGGAGAAGCCGCTGGGCCACGACCTGGAAAGCGCCCGCGCCATCAACCGCGCCGTGGGGGCGGTGTTCAGCGAATCGCAGGCGCTGCGCATCGACCACTACCTCGGCAAGTCTGCGGTGCAGAACCTCACGGCGCTGCGCTTCGGCAACGCGCTGTTCGAGCCGCTGTGGCGGCGCGAGAGCATCGCCAGCATCGAGATCACGCTGGCTGAAGTGCTGGGCGTGGGCACGCGCGGCGAGTTCTACGAGCGCACCGGCGCTTTGCGGGACATGGTGCAGAACCACGCGCTGCAACTGCTGACCATGATCGCCATGGAACCGCCCTCCACGGCGGATGCCGATGCCATCCGCAACGAGAAGCTCAAGGTGCTGCAGGCGCTGAAGCCCTTCACGCCGGAGAGCGCGCGGCGCGACGTGGTGCGCGGCCAGTACCGCGCCGGCGTGTGCGAAGGCCGCGTGGTGCCCGGCTACGCCGAGGAGGTGAAGGTGCCGGCGCACAGCCGCTGCGAGACCTTCGTGGCGCTGCGCACCGAGGTGTGCAACTGGCGCTGGGCCGGCGTGCCCTTCTACCTGCGCACGGGCAAGCGGCTGGCGGCGGGGACGGCCTACATCGTCGTGAACTTCCGCGCCGTGCCGCACCCGATCTTTCCGGGCCCGCATCCGGCCAACCGGCTGGTGATCAAGCTGCAGCCCGAGGACGGGCTGGAGCTGCACCTGCTCGCCGCCAAGGGCCACTCGGGCCCGCAGGCGCTGAGCCCCGTGAGCCTGGACCTGGACTTCGAGCAGGCCTTCTTCGAGGACCGCGTCGGCGCCTACGAGCGGCTGCTGCTGGAGGCCATCCGCGGCCGCTTGAACCTGTTCGTGCGCAGCGACGAGCAGGAGGAAGCGTGGCGCTGGGTCGAGCCGGTGCTGCAGGCCTGGCGCGAGGACGACGCCGCCGGCCAGGGCCCACGCCCCTACGCCGCCGGCAGCTGGGGCCCGGCCGCCGCCAGCGCCCTCGTGGCGCGCGACGGTTTTACCTGGGCCGAGGAGCAATGAGCGGCGGACGGACTGGAGCCTGAAGGCCTTCGCGTTGCCCGCACTTCACATCGAGGCGCCCGTGTCCGCGGCGTGCGCCCTGGCCTTTTCATCTTGCGCGGACACCACCCCTGTAGAGCCATGGACACCCACAGCCTGAAGCAGCTTTTCCCCACCCCCGACCAGATCCCCGAGGCGCACCGCCTGAGCGAGCCCATCCACCAGCGCGTCTCCGTGCTCGACGGCGAGCTGGTGCGCTGGGACGGCGAATGCCGCCCGGTGCTGTCTCCCATCTGCGAACGCAAGAGCGACGGCAGCGTGCGGCAGGTGGAGATCGGCAGCGTGCCGGTGATGGGCGTGGAGCAGAGCGACCAGGCGCTGGCCGCTGCCGTGCGCGCCTGGGACCACGGCCGCGGCGAGTGGCCCACCATGAGCACGGCGCAGCGCATCGCCTGCATGCAGAGCTTCACCCGGCAGATGGCCGCACAGCGCGAAACCGTGGTGCGGCTGATCATGTGGGAGATCGGCAAGAGCCTGGCCGACTCGCGCAAGGAGTTCGACCGCACGCTGGAGTACATCGAGGCCACCATCGCCGCGCTGAAAGCCCTGGACAACGACAGCTCCCGCTTCGCGCAGGCGGAAGGCTTCGCCGGGCAGATCCGCCGCACCCCGCTGGGCGTGGTGCTGTGCATGGGGCCCTACAACTACCCGCTGAACGAAACCTTCGCCACGCTGATCCCCGCGCTGCTGATGGGCAACACGGTGGTGTTCAAGCCGCCGCAGTACGGCACGCTGCTGTTCGCGCCGCTGCTGGAGGCCTTCCGCAGCGCCTTCCCGCCGGGCGTGGTCAACACCATCTACGCGCCGGGCTCGCTGGTCGTGCCGCGCCTGCTGGCCTCGGGGCAGGTCAACGTGCTGGCGCTCATAGGCTCCAGCCGGATCGCCGACCACCTCAAGAAGCAGCACCCGAAGTCGAACCGGCTGCGCGCGGTGCTGGGCCTGGACGCCAAGAACGCCGCCATCGTGCTGCCCGATGCCGACCTGGACCTGGCCGTGCGCGAGTGCGTGGCCGGCGCCCTGTCCTTCAACGGCCAGCGCTGCACGGCGCTGAAGATGCTGCTGGTGCACAGCTCCATCGTGCAGCCTTTCCTGCAGCGGCTGAGCGCGGCCATCGACGCGCTCAAGGTCGGCATGCCCTGGGAGGACGGCGTGCAGATCACGCCGCTGCCCGGCCCGCACCGCACCGCGTACATGGACGAGGCGCTGCACGATGCGCAGGAGAAAGGCGCGCGGGTGCTCAACCCCGGCGGCGGCGAGTCCTGCGTCACGCTGTATCGCCCGGCGCTGGTGTACCCGGTGCGCGAAGGCATGCAGCTCTACCGCGAGGAGCAGTTCGGCCCGCTGGTGCCGGTGGCCGACTTCGAGGACGTGGAAGAGGCGCTGCAGTACGTGGTGACGTCCGAGCACGGCCAGCAGGTCAGCCTCTTCGGCAGCGACCCGGCGCAGCTGGGCGCGCTGATCGACCCGCTGGTCAACCAGGTCTGCCGCGTCAACCTCAACTCGCAATGCCAGCGCGGCCCGGACGTGTTCCCCTTCGCCGGCCGCAAGGACTCGGCCGAGGGAACGCTGTCCGTTACCGACGCCCTGCGCGCCTTCTCCATCCGCTCGATGGTCGCGGCCCGGCAGACCGAGGCCAACACGCAGCTGCTCAACGCCATCGTCGAGGAGCACCGCTCGCGCTTCGTGCACACCGGCTTCCTGTTCTGACCCGACCGCCTTGAGGAGCCCTCGCTGATGGAGCCTAGAAATTCACCCCGTTGCGACCGCACCGCCGCCTGGACCGCGCTGCGCGGGCACTTCGAGCGGCACCAGCGCCGCTTCGAGCTGCGCGAGGCCTTCGCCGCCGACCCCGGCCGCTTCGAGCGCCTGAGCCTGCAGGCGCCGGAGGTCTTTGCCGACCTGTCCAAGAACCTGGTGGACGCCGAGAGCCTGGCTCTGCTGCTGGAGCTGGCCCGCGAGTGCGGCCTGGAGCAGCGCCGCGACGCCATGCTGGACGGCGCGCCGGTCAACGCCACCGAAGGCCGTGCCGTGCTGCACACCGCGCTGCGCGCACCGCGGGGCCAAGGGCCGTTTTCCGACGAGGTGCACGGCACGCTGGACGCGATGCTGGCCTATGCCGAATCCATCCGGGCCGACGGCCGCTTGCGCCACGTCGTGAACATCGGCATCGGCGGCAGCGACCTGGGGCCGCAGATGGTGCTGCCGGCCCTGGACGCCTTCGTGCATCCGGGGCTGCAGTTCCACTTCGTCAGCAACGTGGACGGCCACGACATCGCCTCGGTGCTGCGGCACCTCAAGGCCGAGGAAACGCTGTTCATCGTGGCCAGCAAGACCTTCACCACGCAGGAGACGATGGCCAATGCGCAGGTGGCGAAGGACTGGTTCCTGGCGCAGGGCGGCAGCGACATCGCGCGCCACTTCGCCGCCACCACCACCAACGTGGCCGCAGCGGCGGCGTTCGGCATCACGACCACCTTCGGCTTCCGCGACTGGGTGGGCGGGCGCTACTCGCTGTGGAGCGCGATCGGGCTGCCCATCGCCATCGCACTCGGCGCGGACAATTTCCGCTCCCTGCTGGCCGGCGCTCATGCCATGGACCGGCACTTCGCCACGGCGCCGCTGGAGCGCAACCTGCCGGTGCTGCTGGGTCTGGTCGACGTCTGGTACCGCAATTTCCACGGCTTCACCAGCCGCAGCGTCGCGCCCTACCACCAGGGCTTGCGGCGCCTGCCGGCGTACCTGCAGCAGCTGGAGATGGAGTCCAACGGCAAGCGCGTGGATTCAACCGGCGACCTGCTGCCCTTCCACACCAGCCCGGTGGTCTGGGGCGAGCCCGGCACCAACGGCCAGCACGCCTACTTCCAGATGCTGCACCAGGGCACCGAGACGGTGCCGGTGGAGATCGTCCTCGTGAAGTGGCCCACGCACGGCTTGCCGGAGATGCACGTCAAGCTGCTGGCCAACGGGCTGGCGCAAAGCCGCGCGCTGATGATCGGCAAGACCTCGGCACAGGCCGTCAACGAGAAGGCGCCCACCGCCTCGGCCACGCTGGACCCGTCGGTGCTGGCGCGGCACCGCAGCTTCCCCGGCAACCGGCCCAGCACCACGCTGCTGCTGGAGCGGCTGACGCCCGCGGCGCTGGGGGCGCTGGTCGCGCTGTACGAGCACCGCGTCTTCACCAGCGGTGCGATCTGGGGCATCAACAGCTTCGACCAGTGGGGCGTGGAGCTGGGCAAGGCCCTGGCCGGCGACCTGTTGCCACGCCTGGGCAGCGGTGATGTGGCGGGGCTGGACGCCTCCACGGCCGGGCTGCTGGCGAGGCTGCGCGACTGATGCCGGTCAGCGCCGCGGCGCCGGCGCTGCCATTGGCGCCTCCTCGACCGGGCCCGGAATCAGCTTGCGCTCTCCCGAGGCTTCATTTGGCCGCCATGCGGATCGCGCCGTCGAGGCGGATCACTTCGCCGTTGAGGTAGCTGTTCTCGACGATGTGCTGCACCAGGCCCGCGAACTCGTCCGGGCGGCCCAGGCGCGAAGGGAACGGGACCATCTTCCCGAGCGCGTCCTGCACCTCGGTGGGCATGCCCTTGAGCATGGGCGTTTCCATGATCCCGGGCGCGATGGCGACCACGCGGATGCCGTGGCGCGCCAGCTCGCGGGCGATGGGCAGCGTCATCGCCACCACGCCGCCCTTGGAGGCGGCGTAGCCGGCCTGCCCGATCTGTCCATCGAAAGCCGCGACCGACGCAGTATTGATGATCACGCCGCGCTCGCCGTCGGGTCCGGGCGCGCTCTCGGCCATGGCGGCCGCGGCCAGGCGCAGCATGTTGAAGGTGCCGATGAGGTTGATCTGCACGGTGCGCGCAAAGCTCTCCAGCTTGTGCGGGCCGTCGCGGCCCAGCACTTTCTCCGCCGGTGCGACGCCGGCACAGTTGACCAGCCCGTGCAACGGGCCGAAGGCGCTGCGCAGCTCGGCCAGCGCGGCCTCGGCGCCGGCGGCATCCGACACGTCGGCCGCGACGAAACGGGCCTGGGCGCCGAGCTCGGCCGCCAGCGCGGCGCCGGCCTCGACGTTCAGGTCGACGAGCATTACACGTGCTCCGCCGGCCACCAGGCGGCGCGCCGTGGCGGCACCCAGTCCCGAGCCGCTGCCCGTGACGATGAAGTTGCGGTCCTGGATCTGCATGGGATCTTCCTGTTCGTGACGCCTGGCGCCGGGTCGTTGGTGGCCCGGAGCGTAGGGCTCCGACTCGGGTTGTCCCATGTCCGGCGGCGCCAAGTTGCACGGCGCCGCCGGACAGATGCGAGACAGGCGTCGGCGGTCGCCATGGTCACGCTGGAATCGTTCCTGTCCGCCCGACGCCGGCCGCTATTCAGGCCATCGCCGCGCGCACCAGCTCGGCGAAGCGCGCGACAACGGGCTTTTCCTCCGAGTCCTTGCGCCGCCACACCAGGCACAGCTCCGACACCGCGTGCGCGGGCAGCGTGATGGGGCGCATGACGGTGCCTTCCATGGACAGGCAGCCGGCCGAGCGCTGCAGCAGCGCCAGCCCGACGCCGCTGGCCACCAGGCCCAGCATGCAGTAGGTCTGGCGCACGTACTGCACGTAGCGCGGCGTCACGCCGGCGGCGTGGAACACGCTGGTCAGCAGCTCGTACATGCGCCCGCCCTGCCCGGGCTCGTACATCACCAGCGGCTGCGCATCGAGGTCCTGCAGCTGCAGCCGCCGCCGTGCGGCCAGCGGGTGCTTCGCGGGCAAGGCCACGACGAAGGGCTCGCGCAGCAGCGTGGCGCTGTCCAGGTCGGGCGAGGCCACCGGCGGCCGCACGACGCCCACGTCGATGCGCCCGGTGCGCAGCGCTTCGAGCTGTTCCGAGGAGCTCAGGTCGCGCAGCACGATCTGCACGCGCGGCAGCTGTGCGGCGGCTGCGGCCACGATGCGGGGCAGCACGCTGAAGCTGGCGCCGGCCACGTAGCCCAGCGCGATGGAACCCTCCTCGCCCGTCTCGGCACGCCGCGCCGCCAGCGCCGCCGACTGCGCCACCTCCAGCAGCCGCTGCGCCTCGGGCAGGAAAGCCTGGCCCGCCGGCGTCAGGCGCACCGCATGCGGCCCGCGCTCCAGCAGCCGCACGCCCAGCGCGTGCTCCAGCTGCTGCAGCTGCCGGCTCAGCGGCGGCTGCGTCATGTTCAGCCGCTGCGCCGCACGGCCGAAGTGCAGCTCGGTGGCGAGCGCAACGAAACAGCGGATCTGGCTGAACTGGAGCATGGCGGGCGCGGCAAGGGCCCGCGGCAGGCACGCGCGGGCTGCGCTTCAGTCTACCGGTCGCGCCACCGCGGGCGCGTTCACGCCCAGGCGCTGTGCCCAGTCCATGAGCGCCTCCCACGCCGGCGGCGCATAGGCGATGCCCTCTTCGCGCGCCTGCCGCTCCAGCTGCGCTGCCTGGTCGCCAGGCATGCGCACCGGCCGGGCCGGATCGATGGGCCGGTTGGCGCGGCACTGCTGCGACAGGTGGCTGGTCTGCGCAACGAAAGCCTCGCGGCCGGCGAAGAAAGCCGGATCGATGACCTGCAGGAACACGTTGCCGCCCCAGCGGCTGGGCTCGTCCAGGCGGCCGTGCCCGGAGAGGCCTTGCGACAGTGCCTCGATCATCAACGCCAGCCCGAAGCCCTTGTGGCCGTACTCCTGGCCGCCGACCAGCTGCAGCGAGCCGCGCGGCTCGGCATGCTCCAGCACGGAGGGATCGCGCGTGGGCTGCCCCTGCGCGTCCAGCAGCCACGGGTGCTCGAACAGCTCGCCCGCGGCGTGCTTCTGGCGCGTCATGGACGTGGTGGTGATGGAGGCGCACATGTCCACCAGCACCGGATGCTCTGGGCCCGGATAGCCGACGGCGAAGGGATTCGGCGTGAACAGCGCCTCGGTGCCGCCGTAGGGCGCCACGCGCCGCGCCGCGGGCTCGGAGTTGGCGATGAGCGCCACGCAGCCGCGGTCCGCCGCCTGCTTGGTCAGCGCCGCCAGGCAGCCGATGTGGTGGCTCTTGCGGATCGCCACTGTCACCACGCCCAGCTCGGCCGCGCGCCGCACGCCCAGCTCGATGGCGCGGCTCATCAGCCACAGCCCGGGCAGGTAGCGGCCGTCCCACACCACGGCCGCCCCGCTGTCGGCCACCACCTCGGGCTCGCCGCGCAACACCATGCCGCCCTTGGCGATGTCGGCCAGGTACAGCGGCGCCATCGCCAGGCCGTGGGTGCGGCGGCCCATCATGTCGGTGAGCACCAGCAGCCGCGCCACCTCGGCGGCCTTGTCGTGCTCCATGCCGGCCGCCTCGAACAGGCCCTGTCCGAACGTGGTGAGCTCTTCGGCCGTGTAGTGCCGCCCGCCGTGCCCGGACGGCGAGCCCAGCGGTTGCCGCGCCGTCATTGCGCCCCCTCGATCTGGCCGCCCGCCTGCTTGACCACTGCGGCCCAGCGCGCGCGCTCCTTGGCGATGAACTCGGTCGTCTCCTGGGCGCCCATGGTGGAGACCTCCATGCCCGCCTCCGTCAGTTGCGCGCGCAAGCTGGGCGATTGCACGATGCGCGAAAGCTCGGCGCTCAGCCGCGCCACGTGCTCCTTGGGCAGCTTGGACGACACCGTGACGCCCTGCCAGGTGCCGGAAACGAAGTCGCTCACGCCCTGTTCGGCCAGCGTGGGCGCGTCGGGCAGCAGCGGCGAGCGCGTGGCCTTGGACACGCCGATGACCTTGAGCTTGCCGGCCTTCACCAGCGGCAGCGTGGCCGGCATGCCGTTCATCACCACCTGCGTGTTGTTGGCCATGGTGTCGGCCACGGCCGGCGCGCCGCCCTTGTAGGGCACGTACTGCCAGCGCAGGCCGGTGAGCTGGGCGAGCTGCATGGTGGCCAGGTGGTTCGGCGTGCCCGAGCCCGGCACCGCGGCGTTCAGCTTCGAGGTCTTGGACAGGGCGATGAGCTCCTTCAGGCTGGAAGCCTGCAGCGTGGTGGGCACCACCAGCAGGTGCGGCGCGTAGGCCAGCATCGCCACGCCCTGCAGGTCGCGGCCCGCGTCGTAGCTCATGTCCTTGTAGACCAGCGGCGCGATGGACAGGCCGCCCACGTCGCACAGCAGGATGGTGTGCTGGTCGGTGGCCTGCGCCACCGCCGCGGCGCCGATGTTGCCGCCCGCACCGCCGCGGTTCTCCACGATCACCGGCACGCCCAGGGCGTCACTGAGTGGCTTGCTGATGAGCCGCGCGATGATGTCCGAGGTCCCGCCCGCGGCATTGGGCACGACGATCTTGAGCGGCCGGCTGGGCCAGGCCTGGGGCTGTGCCTGGACACTGCCCGCTGCGGCCAAGGCAAGGGCTGCCAGCGCTTGCAGCGCGGCGCGACGTGAAGCCATGGTGTTTGTCTCCTGTGATGTCTGCGGGCCTGTGCGTCAGGCCTCGCAGCCATTGCAGCACCGGCGACGATGCGGGTCCAATGCGATGGCTGGATGGGCCGATGCCGAAATTGAATCGTGTGTCGCAGCCATGGCTGTGTCGGCCTCGCGAATGGTTTGACCAATGGATGGGACCTGCCGGCTGGCGGCGGCCCGCCCTCGGGGCAGCACGCCGCAACCCTGGGGCAACATGGCACGAGCCTCTGTGCCATGCCGGAACCTCCCCAGGAATCAGCCCATGACCGTGAAGACCCAGACCCTGGAGCAACTGCGCCACGTCAGCACCGCGACGCTGTGCACCGCGCTGTTCAAGCGCGGGCTGCGATGCCAGTTCATCCAGGACGTGCGCCCGCTCAATCCCGCGCTGCCCAACATGGTGGGCGAGGCCTACACGCTGCGCACCATCCCTGCCCGCGAGGACCTGAACCCCATCACCGTCTTCCAGGACCGTGCCCATCCGCAGCGCCGCGCCGTGGAGGAGTGCCCGCCCGGCGCGGTGCTGGTGATCGACAGCCGGCAGGACGCGCGCGCCGCCTCGGCCGGCTCGATCCTGGTGACGCGGCTGATGGTGCGCGGCGCGGCGGGCATCGTGACAGACGGCGGCTTCCGCGACTCGCCGGAAATCGCCCGGCTCGCCATTCCCGCCTACCACCAGCGGCCCTCGGCGCCGACCAACCTGACGCGCCACCAGCCCATCGACATCAACGTGCCCATCGCCTGCGGCGACGTGGCCGTGTTCCCGGGCGACGTGGTGGTGGGCGACGGCGAAGGCGTGGTGGTGATCCCGGCACACCTGGCCGAGGAGATCGCTGCCGAGGCCACGGAGATGACGGCCTTCGAGGACTTCGTGGCCGAGCAGGTGCAGCAGGGCCGCTCGATCCTGGGCCTCTACCCGCCCACGGACGAGCAGAGCCGCGTCGATTTCGCGGCCTGGCGCACAGCGAACCAGCGCTGAGGCTCCGGGCAGGGGCCGAACTGGGCCTTCTGTACGGGCGACGGCATGGGCCCCTGGACTTCCACGATGGCGCCTTCGGCGCCGAGGCGGCTGCGCAGCTGCGGGTCGGACAAGGCGCGCATGACTGCCGCGTTCAGCTTCTCGACGATGGCCGTCGGCGTGCCGGCGGGCGCGAACAAGGCCAGCTGGAGGGACAGCTCGAAGCCGGGCAGCGACTTTGCGATGGCGGGCACGCCGGGCAGCGCGGGCAACTGCACTGCGCTGGCCACACCCAGGACCTCCAGCCGGCCCTCCCTGACCAGCGGCATGAACGAAGGCGCGGTGCCCAGCGCCATGTCCACGTGGCCCGCGAGCAGGTCGCCCAGCGCCGTGCCGGTGCTCCGGTACGGAATCAGCGCCACGTCCGGGCCGGTGACCTGGTGAAGCAGCGCATCCGCCCGCTGTTGCAGCGGGCCCAGTCCGGACGATGCGACGACGACCGCCTTCGGCCTGGCCTGGGCATGGGCGGGGAACCGGCGCACTGGGTCGGACGGCCCGGACGGTCGGGCCACCAGCATGGCAGCCAGAGCGGCCACGTTCGCCACGGGCTGCAGCGCTGCAGGGCTGCTGCCGGCTTGCGCTGCCGTGCCCAGGGCCTGGGCGCGGTCACCCACCAGGACGGTATGGCCGTCCGGCTTCGCCCGGGCGGCGGTCTGGACGCCGGACAAGCCGGAAGCGCCCGGCCTGTTGTCGAAGGTGACCGCCGTGCCCAACAGCACACCGGCGCGCTCCATGACCAGCCTGGCAATGCCGTCCGCCCCGTCTCCTCGTGCGAAGGGAACGATCACCCGCACGGGCTGCGACGGGTAGGCCTGGGCGTGCGCGTCATGTACCGCTGCCAGCATTCCGGTTGCCAGCGCAACGGTCAGCCAACGGGGTTTCATGGGGCGCCGGCCGCGGCAAGACCATCGCCTCACGCGTGGTGGCCGCCAGGCGACACGGCCGTTTCCCGCATGACGGCCTCGACGCTGCGGTAGCGCTCCGCCATGGCCTGCTCCTGCGGCGTGCGCAGTTGCGCCTGCATGTAGGCGCCCAGCGCGCGAGCGTGGCCGACGATGAACTTGCCGAACTCGACGCGGGGCCGCTCGTAGGCTTGCAGCGCCTGGGCCACGTCGGGGCTGACGCCCAGGGCCTGGGCCAGCGCCATGGCGTCGCCTGCCGCCTTGGTCACGCCCATGCCGCAATGCGGCCGGGCCACGAAGGCGGCGTCGCCGAGCAGCGCGACGCGGCCGAAGGCCAGGCGGGCGCTCTCCAGGTCGAAGATGGGCTGGAAGAAGAGGTTTTCCG
>JAEYPG010000370.1 GCA_023410975.1 Pseudomonadota bacterium | reverse complement strand
CAGCAGCAGGGCGCGCAGGTTTTGGCCCATGGCTGCCGGGGTGGTGGTGTCGCGCGCATCGCCGGGCCGGGCTTCGTTCAGCGCCGTCTCCCAGCGGTCGAGCCGGGTCGCGTCGTCCCCCAGCGAGCGCGCGAAGGCCGTGACCGCGGCCGGCCCGCCCAGGCTGCGCAGGATCAGGTTGGCCGCCGTGTTGTCGCTGCGCGTCATGGCCGCTTCGCACAGCTCGGCCAGGCGCAGGCCGGCGCCGCCGGCATGCGACTCGGTCACGGGCGAATAGGTGACGAGGTCACCCGCTCCGAAGCGGATGCGCCGCTGCAGGTCCTCGGCGCCCGCGTCCACGCGCGCCAGCACGGCGGCGCAGGCCAGTAGCTTGAAGGTGCTGCACATCGGGAAGCGCTCGTGGGACCGGTGCGCCCACTGGCGCCCGGTTTGCGTGTCCAGCAAGTGCACGCCCAGCCGTGCGTCCAGGCGCCGCTCGATGGCGGGCAGGGCGCGGGACAGCGCGTCCTGGGGCGCTTCGGCCGGGTCGCGGGCGGCAGCGGGCAGGGCGGTCAGCAGCGGCAGGCCGCCAAGCGCCAGCGCGAGGCGGCGTCGGGTCAGGTGAGGCATGGGTCAGGTGCTCGGCCAAAAGGCGCGATTTCACCTCAGCCTGGCAGCACTCGGGCCCCGGGAGGCCCGCGCGGGGCGAACCCTAGAATCTCCGGTTGTCTGACATCCAACCAGGAGACTTCGTGAGCAACTTCGGGATCACGCGCCGCACGGCGCTCGGCACGGCCGCGCTGCTGCTGGGCGCCGGGGCCCAGGCCCAGGGCATCGAGGAACGCACCATCCGCATCGGCACCACGGTGCCCGCCGACCATCCCATCAGCCTCGGGGCGCGCAAGTTCGTCGAAATCGTCGCGGCCAAGAGCGGCGGCAAGCTGAAGGTGAAGGACTACCCGGCGCTGGCGCTGGGCCCGGAGCTGCAGCAGCAGTCGGCCCTGGTCGGCGGCGTGCAGGAGATGTTCGTCCCGAGCACCGCGTCCCTGGCGGGCGTCGTGCGCGAGTTCACGCTGCTGGACCTGCCCTTTCTGATCCGCACCTCTGCGCAAGCCGACGCGCTGCTGGACGGTCCCTTCGGCCAAGCCTTGTTGGCCAAGCTGCCGGAGAAGGGCCTGGTGGGCCTGGCGATCTGGGAGAACGGCCTGCGCCATGTGACCAACAGCCGCCATCCCATCCAGCGCCTGGAGGACCTGCAGGGATTGAAGATCCGCGTGCAGCAGAGCCCGGTCTTCATCGACCTGTTCAAGGCCCTGAATGCCAACCCGGTGCCCATGTCCTTCGGCGAGGTCTACGGCGCGCTGGAATCCAAGGCGCTGGACGCGCAGGAGAACCCGCTGCTGGTGGCGCGCTCGGCCAAGCTCTACGAAGTGCAGAAGTACGCCAGCACCACTGGCCACGCCTATGGCGTCGTGATTGTCCTGGCCAGCAAGAAGTTCTGGGACAAGCTGTCGGCCGACGAGCGCAAGCTGCTGCAGGCCGCTGCCCTGGAGGCCCGCGACTACCAGCGCCAGATCAGCCGCGACCAGGCGCGCAAGGCCATGGAAGACCTCAAGGCCGCCGGCATGCAGGTCAACGAGGTCTCCGCCGCGGAACAGGCGCGCATGCGCCAGGCCACGCAGCCCGTGGCGGACCGCCTGCTGCAGACCTACGACCCGGCACTGGTGCGCCTGCTGCGCTCGGAGCTGGAGCGCATCTCGCACATCTCCTGACGTGAGAAGAACCGGTTCGCGGAGCGCCCCGCGGCCGGGCTCACGCGCCAGGCGGGGCCAGATGACGAGCGAGGTCGATACCCAAGGGTAAGTACGGGTAATGGCTCTCGCTTCGAATGTTTTAGGATAGCGCTATCCCGAAACAAGGCCGATCTGGTGTCGCCTTGCTCAGGGGGACAGGGCAGCACTAGCGAAGCGGTAGGGAAGTCCGCTTCATTTTTTTGGCTTTATGGGACAGCGCTATCCAATGATTTTGTGGATCGTGCCGATGGACGCGGCCGAGGGCAGGCGAGGGCCACAGACGCCCTTGCGCCACCGGCTGCAGGCCGGTCACGCTGCCTGACTCATTCGGTGCCGGCCCAACCGCCGGACCGCTTCGTTTCTCTCACCTTTGCAGGAATCTCGAATGAAAACCCGCTCGCTACTCGTTGCCGCCGCCCTGATGTCCGCGCTGGCGGCCGTGCCCGCCTCGGCCCAGAAGGTCCTGAAGGTCGGCATCGGCCTGAGTGACGACCATCCGCAGGGCTTGGCGGTCAAGAAGTTCGGCGAGATCCTGTCGCAGAAGACCGGTGGCAAGCTGACGGCCAAGCTGTACGCCAGCGGCGCGCTGGGCAACGACGTGACGATGATTTCCTCGCTGCGCGGCGGCACGCAGGAAATGGTGGTGCCGGACAGCTCGACGCTGGTGAGCCTGATCAAGGACTTCGGGGTCATCAACCTGCCGCTGGTGATCCAGAACGAGAAGGAGGCCGATGCGCTGCTGGACGGCCCCTTCGGCCAGAAGCTGCTGGAGAAGCTGCCGGAGAAGGGCCTGATCGGCCTGGCCTTCTGGGAGAACGGCTTCCGGCACGTGAGCAACAGCCGCAAGCCCATCAACAAGGCCGACGACTTCGCGGGCCTGAAGCTGCGCGTGATCCAGAACCCGCTGTTCATCGATACCTTCAACACGCTGGGCGCCAACGCCACGCCCATGCCCTTCACCGAGCTGTACTCGGCGATGGAGCAGAAGGCGGTGGACGGCCAGGAGAACCCGCTGGCCACCATCCTCGCCAGCAAGTTCTACGAGGTGCAGAAGTACACGGTGCTGGACAAGCACATCTACAGCGCCTGGGTGCTGCTGCTGTCCAAGAAGACCTGGGACGGCTTCACGGCCGACGAGAAGAAGGCCGTGCAGGAAGCGGCGCGCGAGGCGACCGTGTTCGAGCGCAAGACGATCCGCGCCTTCAGCGAGCAGGCGCTGGCGGAGCTGAAGAAGCAGGGCATGCAGGTGACGGAGCTGCCGCCGGCCGAGCAGGCCCGCATGAAGGAGAAGCTGCAGCCGGTGGTGGCGAAGTTCAGCAAGGAGTTCGGCGAGGCCACCGCCAAGGCCATGTTCACCGAGCTGGAGCAGATCCGCGCCAAGAAGTGAGCCGGTCTCATTCCAACTTCAAGTCGTCAGTGAAAGTTCACCGTTCGCCCTGAGCTTGTCGAAGGGCCTGTTGGCCGGTTGTGCCAGGGGCTTCGACAAGCTCAGCCCGAACGGGTTTTCCTTCAGTACCAATGAAGAACTGGAATCACTGCGGCGCGTGATGCTGGCTGGCGGCAGACT
>JAEYPG010000361.1 GCA_023410975.1 Pseudomonadota bacterium | reverse complement strand
GACACGGCGCCCGTGCTCACCAGCAGAAGCAGCGCCGCGGAGACCACCAGACAGATGGCGATGGTCTTCTCCAGCCGCTCGGCGCGCGCCACGAGAAAACCGCCGACCACCATCCCGGCCGCGCCGCAGAGCATGAAGCCCGTCACCACCAGCGAGGTCGTGGACAGCGCTAGCCCCGTCATCTGGTGCAGCGCCGGGCTGGCGAAGCTCTGGATGGCGCTGAGCGCGCAGGTCGAGAAGAAGAAGAAGGAGAAGCACAGCCACACCGAGGGCAGCTTCAGGAAGGCCAGCGGATGCTCTTCCTTCAGCGGCGCGGCACCCGGCTTGGCGGCAGCCTTCTCGTGGCCCCAAGCGCCCAGGCTGTCGTCGATCGCCTCGCGCTGCCACAGCAGCAGCAGCATCACGGCGGCCACCACGGCCGCCGCACCCACCTGAGCCCAGCGCCAGGAGCCGGTGAGCTGCGTCAGTCCCAGCAGGAACACCGGTGCCGCCGCCCAGCCCAGGTTGCCGCTGATGCCGTGCACCGAGAAGGCGTGTCCCAGGCGGGCCTGCGACACGCGCTTGTTGAGGATCGTGAAGTCCACCGGGTGGAACGGGGCGTTGCCCAGCCCCGCCAGCGCCGCCGCGATCAGCAGCCCGCCGTAGCCCTGCGCGCTGGCCGCGACGAGCGCCGCGGCGATGAAGGAGCCCAGCGCCGCGAACAGGATCGGCCGCGCCCCCACGCGGTCCACCAGGAAGCCCGAGAGCGCCTGCCCAATGCCGGAGATGGCGAAGAACAGCGTCACCGCCAGGCCGAGCTCCGCGTAGCTCAGGCCGAAATCGCGGATGAAGAAGGGGAACAGGGGCGGCAGCAGCAGGTGGCAGAAGTGGGAGCTGCCATGGGCCAGGCCGACCAGCGTGATGGTGCGCACGTCGCTGTGCCGCCGAGCCGGCGACTGCGCGTCCGCCTTGATTTCGGAGCGGGAAGCATTCATTTAGGCATGGTAGCGACTGTATACAACTCGCGCCGGGACGGCCTCGCACCGCCCGGTGCCATCAGGCCCACTCCGTGGGCTACCATCGCCCCCCGATTGCAATCCCCAAACCCTGGGCCGCACCCGCGGCCCATCCCCCGTACATCCATGAGCCAGGTGCTTTTCGACTACACCCGCCAGGACGCCAGCGGCGAGAGCTGCGTTGCCCATGCCTGGGCCAAGGTGCCCGAGGCCTTGACGCCGGCACAGCGCGAGGAGCGCAAGGCGCGCGCGGCGGCGCTGCTCAAGCAGCACGACGCCGTGCTGGTGGCGCATTACTACGTGGACGGCGACCTGCAGGACTTGGCGCTGGAGACCGGCGGCTTCGTGGCCGACTCGCTGGAGATGGCGCGCTTCGGCCGCGACCACGCCAGCCAGACGCTGGTGGTGGCCGGCGTGCGCTTCATGGGCGAGAGCGCCAAGATCCTCTCGCCGCACAAGCGCGTGCTGATGCCCGACCTGGACGCGACCTGCTCGCTGGACCTGGGCTGCCCGGCCGACGACTTCGCGCGCTTCTGCGATGCGCACCCGGACCGCAAGGTGGTGGTCTATGCCAACACCAGCGCCGCGGTGAAGGCGCGCGCGGACTGGATGGTCACCAGCTCCTGCGCGCTGGCCATCGTCGAGCACCTCAAGAGCCAGGGCGAGAAGATCCTGTGGGCGCCGGACCGGCACCTGGGCCGCTACATCCAGGAGCAGACCGGCGCCGACATGCTGATGTGGACTGGCGAGTGCATCGTGCACGACGAGTTCAAGGGCATCGAGCTGGAGCTGCTGAAGAAGCAGCATCCGGACGCGCTGGTGCTGGTGCACCCCGAGTCGCCCAAGAGCGTGGTGGCGCAGGCCGACGTGGTGGGCTCGACCTCGCAGCTGCTCAAGGCCGTGGTGGAAGGCCCGCAGCAGACCTTCATCGTCGCCACCGACAACGGCATCCTGCACCGCATGCGCCAGCTGGCGCCGGGCAAGACGCTGCTGGAGGCGCCCACCGCCGGCAACAGCGCCACGTGCAAGAGCTGCGCGCACTGCCCCTGGATGGCGATGAACGCGCTGCAGGGCGTGATCGACTGTCTGGAGAAGGGCAGCGGCGAGATCACGGTGCCCGAGCCCATCCGCACGCAGGCGGCAGGCTGCATCGAGCGCATGCTGGATTTCGTGGTGAAGAACCCGCACGCGCTGGCGCAGCCGCAGCGGGGCTTCGTGAAGAACATCGGCGCGGCCTGAGTTTCAGCAAGCGCCCTTTCCTCTGAAAAATGCCCGGGTCGGCTTGGCTGGCCCGGGCATTTTGTTTTTTGCTCCAGGCGGCGCGTGCCGTCTGCGGCCGGCACATACTCACGCAGAACGAGCCAAGGAGCAGGCCCGATGATGCAGCGCTTCCTCATCCGCACCCGCCGCCATCCCTCGGCGGTATTGCTGATCGTGCAGTTGCTGGGCGTGCTGCTGGGCCCTTTCACGGAAGAATCCCGCTACAGCCACGCCATTTTCAACATATTCGGCATCTTCGTGCTGGTCATGACGACCAACATGGTCCGGCGCACGCCGGGCTGGACAGGGGTCAGCATCCTGGTCGGCACCCCGGTAGTGGTGCTGCTGATATTGCAGATGAGCGCGGACATGCCTTATCTGCTGCCCTGGTCCTCCGGGCTGGAGGCCATTTTCTATTTCTACGCCGCCGGCAGTCTCATCGCCTACATGATCGAGGACTACCGCACCACCACCGACGAGCTGTATGCGGCAGCGGCCACCTTCACCCTATTCGTCTGGGCCTTCACGCACCTGTTCGTGATGACGCAGGCGCTTCAGCCGAATGCCTTTTCCACCGACCCGTCCTCCGTGGCGAAGACCTGGTCCGAATTGAACCACCTGAGTTTCGCCCTCCTCTCCAGCACCGGCATGGGCAACGTGGTGGCGGTATCGGCACACGCTCGGGCCATCGCCAGCGTGGAAATGCTGACGGGGCTGATGTACCTCGCCACCGTGGTGGCGCGGCTGATCGGGTTCACGATGCAGCCGAAGAAATAGGCATTTCGGCGGGCGGCGGATCCCCGGAGGTCAGCAGCACCGGCTTACGGCCTTCGCTCTTCAACGCTTCGCGGCGGCTGCGGGCTTCCACATGCCAGAGATGAAGCTCTTGTGCAGCCTCCCCCTGCGCACCTTTTGCCGCCGTGTGCTCGAAAGCCAACTGCGCGGCGGCGAGGTCGGAAAAGACGGTTTTCTCCGGGCTGGCGCCCGAGCCGTCCTGCGCTTCCAGCACATACCAATCCCGCAGCGGCCGCATCAGCCAGGCGGCCAAGCCACCGACCACGAGAATGAGCAGCAGTTCCATACGACCGCCAAGCTCCGGCCTCAGCCCTGCACCGGCACCAAGCCCATCGCTTTCAGCGCCTGTTCCGGGCTGATATTGCAGAAGCGCCCGTCCTGCCCGAGCACGTCGAGGAACGGCACCTGGTTTTCAAGGCATTCCTTGCGCAAGGCCCGGCTGTGCTCCACCCAGCGCGTGACGCGGTTCAGCAGCTCGCTGTCGTCGATCTTGTTGGTGAAGCAGTCATAAACCTTGCCGTAGGCTCGCAATTGCTCCACCCTCGCCTCGGGCACCGCGCCCGGATAACCCAGAAACAGCGCCTTGCAGTTTGATCCGAATCGCTTCACGTCCTGGGGCCGGATGAAATGCCCGTCGATGACATAGCTCATGCGGCTGTTCTTGGCGAGCTGCAGCAGCAGCTTTTCCAGGAAAGGAGAAAAACTGGCGCACAACTCGTCCAGGCTTTTGCCGGGAGCGCCAATGGCGGTGTCGGGAAAAGACTCGCGCAAGGCCAGCACCAGGCTGTCGCTGGGCAGGTAGGAAAATCCAAGGCTCTTGGCCATGGACTCGGCCAGCGTCGTCTTGCCGCTGCGCATGGCACCGCAGATGAGAATATTCATGTCCGGAGCATTCGGTTGATTTTTGAGACTGCCATCAAGCCAAGCCTGCCATCATGGGCCAGCTTGCGGACATCAAAGCACATCCAGCAATGGCCCGATGACGCGCATCAAGAATGACTGCCTCGAAAGTGAGACAGTTTTCACGCTTCGCCGCCGGTTCAAGACCGCTTACGCCAAGCTTTTACGTCGCTTGGACAGCCCCATCCAGAAGCACCTCGTTTCGATATGACCAAGGACAATCTTCCGGAAAATCAGCCACCCCAGTCTCCGAAGCCACGACATCAGCCCAAATTTGCGACCGCCAGTTTTCGCTGACCATGCAATCAGTGGTTCCCGGCCAAGCGCTTGTATTCAGCAGCCCAGGCCAAGAGAGCCTCGCCGCAGCTCTTCACGGTCCGTCTCCTTGGCAGAGGCTCATTTCCGCCGGTGGTCCCCAATCAACACCGTCGGGAAACTCACCGGCAGCGAATAAGGATAGTCGCGCGAGAAATGCAGCCCCCGCGACTCGTGCCGCTTCAGTGCCGAGCGCACGATCAGTTCCGCGCATTCCACGAGGTTGCGCAGTTCCAAAAGGTCCCGCGTCACGCGGAAATGCGCGTAGTACTCGTCGATTTCCGAGCGCAGCAAATGGATGCGGTGCAGCGCGCGCTCCAGCCGCTTGTTCGTGCGAACAATACCGACGTAGTTCCACATCACCAGCCGCAATTCATCCCAGTTGTGGCTGATAACGACCTGCTCGTCGGCGTTCTCCACTTGGCTCTCGTCCCAGGCCGGCAGCTCGGGCAGGCTGTTCGGCGCGTCTTGCTGGATGCGTTCGGCGCAGGTGCGGCCCACCACCACGCACTCCAGCAGCGAATTGCTCGCCAGGCGGTTCGCGCCATGCAGCCCCGTGTAGCTCGTCTCGCCCACGGCGAAGAGGCCGGGAATGTCGCAGCGGCCCTCCAGGTCGGTCACCACGCCGCCGCAGGTGTAATGCGCTGCCGGCACCACGGGAATCGGCTGCTTAGTGATGTCGATGCCCAGGCTCAGCAGCCGGGCATAAATGGTCGGGAAATGCTCCTTCAGGAAGTCCGCGCCCAGGTGCGTGGCGTCCAGCCACACGTGGTCCAGGCCGTGCTTCTTCATCTCGAAGTCGATGGCGCGCGCCACCACGTCGCGCGGCGCCAGTTCCAGCCGCGGGTCGTGCGCCGCCATGAAACGCGTGCCGTCGGGCAGTTTCAAATGCCCGCCCTCCCCGCGCAGCGCCTCCGTGATCAGGAAGGTGCGGTCCTGCGGGTGGTACAGGCAGGTCGGGTGGAACTGGATGAACTCCATGTTCCCCACCCGGCACCCCGCGCGCCACGCCATCGCAATGCCGTCGCCGGTGGCCGTTTCGGGATTGCTGGTGTAGCGGTAGACCTTGCCCACGCCGCCCGTGGCCAGCACCACTGCCGAGGCCGCCAGCGTCTCCACGCGCTGGCGCTCGATGTCCAGCGCATAGACGCCGTAGCAGCGCGCGGGCTCGTCGCGCTTGAGGTGGCGCGAGGTGATCAGGTCCAGCGCCATCCAGCGCTCGCGCACGGTGATGTTCGGGTGCTGGCGGATGCGCGCCAGCAGCGCGTCGTGGATCGCCTGCCCCGTGGCGTCGGCCGCATGCGCGATGCGCCGCACCGCGTGCCCGCCCTCGCGCGTGAGGTGCAGCCCCAGCGGCCCTTCCGGATCGGGCGAGAAGGGCACCCCCTGCTGCACGAGCCATTCGACGGCACGGGCGCTGTTCTCGGCGATGAAGCGCGCGGTGTGCTCGTCCACCAGCCCGGCGCCGGCCTCCTGCGTGTCGTGCACGTGGCTCTCGATGCTGTCGTCCTTGCCCAGCACCCCCACGATCCCGCCCTGTGCCCAGGCCGTGGCGGCTTCGTGGATGTCACGCTTGGCCAGCACCACCACGGGGCGCTCTTCGGCCAAGTGCAACGCCA
Organism: Pseudomonadota bacterium; assembly: GCA_023410975.1. Lineage (GTDB taxonomy): Bacteria > Pseudomonadota > Gammaproteobacteria > Burkholderiales > Burkholderiaceae_C > Azohydromonas. The sequence continues at coordinate 341 of JAEYPG010000361.1, read as the reverse complement.
CGGCCAGGCCGGCCAGCCCGGCCCCCACGATGACGACGGGAGCGGCCTGGGCATCGAAAGAGGTGTTCATCACGCACTGCAGGTATTGCAAAGAGGGTCGATTCTACGAAGCGGCCCGCGCGCGCCCGTTAGCACGAGCCACAGCAATCGCCTCGTGCGGATGCAACGCAAGCTCACGCCAAAGAAAAAGGGCCGGTTGCCCGGCCCTTCCCTTGCGTCGCTTCAGGTGCGCTCAGAAGGTGTGAATGAATCTCCCCGCCGCCGGGACAATGGGCGCATGAGTCAAGCGCCGTCCGCAGCAGGGAGTGAACAGGGCCAGCCCAGCCTGTTCGGTGAAGGGG